>JBAXMR010000135.1:0-11512 GCA_037134195.1 Paludibacter sp.
AATTGCTTGTGTTAGCTATAAAAACGAATTTTAGGTACAACACCCGATACTCATAAAAATTTAAGATGAATGTTTTATGGCAACAGTTCAACGGTTTGAAGATTTAGAGGTTTGGAAAAAAGCCAGAGAAATATGTAAAAATATTTTACAATTAACCCAAAAAGAAAAGTTCTCAAAAGATTTTTCATTAAAAGATCAAATTAAACGTTCTAGCGGCTCAGCTATGGATAATATTGCAGAAGGTTTTGAGAGAGATGGAAATAAAGAATTTATTAATTTTCTAACAATTTCCAAAGGATCTATCGGAGAAGTTCGTTCTCAAAGTTACAGAGCATTTGATTATGACTATATAAACGAGGAAGAGTTAGAACTTCTATTAAAAGAGACAGTTTCTTTGTCAGAACGTTTAGGAAAATTCATTAGTTATCTTCGAAACTCAGAATTCAAAGGTGTGAAGTTTAAAAAAGACAACAAAACCGAAGAATAAATACAAGAAACACAAAACCCGAAACCCGAAACCCGAAACCCGAAACACAAAACCCGAAACATGAAACATGAAACACTAAACAAAAAGCCTCATTTTAATTTTCTTCAAATTCTGAGTTTGAGTATGGGTTTTTTGGGCATTCAATTTGGATATGCTCTTCAAAATGCCAATGCCAGCAGGATTCTTCAAACATTTGGAGCTGATATTGAACAACTTTCATGGTTTTGGTTGGCTGCTCCGATTACCGGCATGATTATTCAACCCATTATCGGTCATTATTCCGATCATACCTGGACAAAGCTTGGTCGACGTCGTCCGTTTTTTTTGGTAGGAGCCATTTTGGCATCGATTGCATTGATTCTTATGCCCAATGCCGGTGTCTTTGCAAATGTATTGCCTGCCATGTTTATAGGTGCTGGATTTTTGATGATAATGGATGCTTCATTTAACGTGGCAATGGAGCCTTTTCGTGCATTAGTGGCCGATATGCTTCCTGCCGACCAAAGTACACTGGGTTTTTCTATTCAAACTTTTTTAATTGGAGTTGGGGCTGTTATCGGTTCATGGCTTCCTTATATTTTGGCCGAATGGTTAGGTATTTCAAAAGTTGCAGTTAATGGTGGTATCCCTGATAATGTGGTCTTTTCCTTCTATATAGGTGCGGCGGTAATGATTATCACTATATTGTGGACAGTATTTTCAACCAAAGAATATTCACCCGAAGAACTAACAGTATTTAATGCTGAAAATGAAAGCATTGAGCAAGAAGAAAGCAAGTTCACAGATATTTTCAGAGATATTGCTGCTATGCCAAAAACCATGAAACAACTCGGATTGGTTCAGTTTTTTTCGTGGATAGCACTTTTTGGAATGTGGGTATTTACCACACCGGCAGTAGCTCAGCATGTTTACGGACTGGCGGTTACTGATACAAAATCAGCACTTTATCAGGATGCAGGAAATTGGGTTGGAATCATTTTTGGGGTTTACAATGGTGTTGCCATGATTTACGCTCTGTTACTGCCTTCAATTGCTCATAAAATTGGGCGCAAAATGACGCATAGTTTGTCCTTGTTTGCCGGAGCAATTGGGTTACTTTCGATTTATTTTATAACCAATCCAACAAATCTTATTTTTTCGATGATTGGTGTGGGAATGGCCTGGGGAAGCATTTTATCAATGCCTTATGCCATACTGGCTCCGGCTCTGCCACTTCGAAAAATGGGAATTTACATGGGTATTTTCAATATTTTCATAACCATTCCTCAAATTATAAACGGACTTTTGGGTGGAATGATTGTAAAACGTTTCTTCGACTCACAAGCCATTTTTGCATTGATTATGTCGGGCTTTTTTTTGATTATTGCAGCCATCACAGTATTTTGGGTTGAAGATAAAGTTCATGATGAACGTTTAAAAACCTCCAAAAACTAAAAATATTGAGCTATGAAAACTAATTTACAAACCGATCTTTGGTTCATAACCGATGAGGGCTTTGGAATAAATCAGCAACAAGAAGCTGAAAAAAAGTTCAATTTATCAAATGGACGCATTACCCAACGTTCAAATTTTGAGGAATATTGTTCATCAGAAACCGAACGTGCCACTTTAGTAAGTGGTATTTATTCTTTTAAAAATGAATGCAATCAACTTTCACTCCTCCCTGACTGGACTTCGCTGAACATCAGACTTAATGCAGAGCATCTCGACCTGGCAACATGCGAAATAATTCGTTTTAAACGAACACTTGACATGTATCATGGAATTCTGGAACGAAATTTTGAAATTATTACTGCCGAAAAACATCATATTGAGGTATCTGTACAACGTTTTCTGAGTTTGCATGATCCCGAAGTTGGAGCTATCAAATACTCCGTAAAATCAGTCAATTTCACCGGACGCATTGCTTTTCTACCAATTATCGATGGTGATTTTAACTCAATAGAAGAGTTGGAATGGAATGTATTGCAATCTAAAACACAAAAAGATGTTGCTCATTTATGGATTCAAACCCGTAAAACAAATTTACAGGTTTGTGAAGCCATGACATACGATTTCTTTAAAAACAATGCGCAAATCAAATACAATCCTACGAAAATTGAAAAGCAAAAAGTAGCGGGATTTTCTTTGGTAACTGACATTAAAGAAGGTGACAGCGTTTGTGTTTACAAATTTGTCAGTATTCTGAATTCGAACGATTATCCTTATCAGGAGCTTACAGGTCGAGCTTGCGAAAAAGCTTTGCATGCTAAACATATAGGTTGGAATGAACTTATTGAAGAGAATTCACAGGTATGCGCAACTAAATGGGAATCAATCATAAATAATAGTGTAGAGGGTCTATCAAGAGAAGAAATCATAACCCACTTTCAACAAAACAACTTGTATTAAAATGAAAAGATTCAGTTTTATTCTTCTGATTTTTATCACATTACAGCTGAATGCCAAAACACAATCCTGGGTAAAACGACTTGAACCTACGTTTTGGTGGACTGAAATGCATAATATGCAACTGCAATTAATGCTTTACGGAGAAGGTATTGCTAATACAGAGTTCTTTATTGATTATCAGGGAGTTTCCATTTCTCACAAAAAACTTACTGATAATCCGAATTATGTTTTTTTATACCTGAATATCGCTAAAAACACCAAACCGGGTAAATTCACTATTGAATTAAAAAAAGCTAAAGCAGTACAAAGTTTGATTTATGAACTAAAAGCTCGTCGTCAGGGTTCTGCCGAGAGACTTAGTTTTACCGAAGCTGATGCAATTTATCTGTTAATGCCCGACCGTTTTGTGAATGGAAACACTGCAAACGATTCTGTGAATGGTTATTCTGAAGGAGTGAACCGAAACATCCCCGGTAAGAGGCATGGTGGTGACATTGACGGAATTATTTCAAAAATTCCTTATATTGCTGATTTGGGAGCAACTGCCCTTTGGACAACTCCGCTTTTCGAAAATAATGATGTTGCATACTCATATCATCATTACGGCTGCACCGATTATTATAAAATAGACTCACGGCTTGGCAAGAACGAGGACTATCTCAGAATGGTGGAAACTTGTCATGCAAACGGGCTGAAATCAATCATCGATGTTGTTCCTAATCACTGTTGTTCACAGCATTGGTGGCTGAAAGATTTACCTGCAAAAGACTGGTTCAATGTATGGCCAACATACACTTCGTCAAATTACCGAATGACTGCATGGACTGACCCACATGCTTCGGAATCGGATTTATACAAACTGACACACGGTTGGTTTGCACCAAACATGCCGGATTTCAATTTGAATAATCCTTTGCTCTTTGACTATCTGAAACAGGTATATATTTTCTGGATTGAATATGCCAATATCGATGGAATGAGGGTTGATACCTATCCATACAACGATATTCATGTGGCTGCAAAGTTCATTCAATCTATTCGTGTTGAATATCCGAAAATGAATGTAGTGGGAGAATGTTGGGTGAAAACTCCAGCTCAAATTGCTTATTATCAGTCGGGCAACAACAATAAAGACGGTTTTGATTCTAAATTGACGAGTGTAATGGATTTCTGTCTGAAAGATGTATTAAGCGAATCATTCAATGAATCGGAAAGCTGGGATGCTGGTATGGCTCGTTTCTATAGTCACTTCGCCCAGGACTTTGTATATCCTAACCCCGATATGATTATGAATTTCCTTGATAATCATGATATTGACCGTTATTCAACCAGTGTAAAACGAAACATCCAAAAATACAAAATGGGTTTGGCATTGCTAATAACAGTACGTGGTTATCCGCAAATTTATTATGGAACTGAGATTATGATTGACGGAATTCCAGGTGATTATCAGGGACACCGGTTCGATTTTCCCGGAGGTTGGACTACCGACAAGCGTAACGCATTTACAGCTGAAGGTCGTACCGCTGAAGAAAATGAGATTTTCAACTACACGAAATTGCTGCTTAATTACCGAAAAAACAATCCTGTTCTTCAGAATGGAAAGATGAAACAATTCATTCCTGAAAATGGTATCTACGTTTTTTTTAGGTATAATAAAGATAAAACAGTAATGGTTGTAACTAATAATAATCTGATTGATAAAAGTTTAGAATTGAGTCGTTTCAAAGAAATGCTTGCTGGTAAAAAGTCTGCAATAGAAGTAACAAAAAATTATGGAAACGTAGAAATGACAATGAACAAGTCATATACGCTAAATGATCCACTGAATATTCCTGCAAAATCAGTACAAATATTTGAAATCAATTAAACATTAAGGTCATGAAAAAAATTTCAATAAAAAACCTGTTAGCGAAACTACAGCTTGTAGTTGCACGTTTTCCATTTGTTTTGTTTTTTGTTTTAGGTCTTGGTTTTTTATTCCTGCTTAAAATAAACAGACAACACATTGATATTAAACCTTATTTGTGGGTTATTTTTTCACTCGGAATTTTTCTTAATCTCTCAGTTTCGCTATTTGCTGAGCGTCTAAAAAACATTTTACTCCGAAATGCGATAAATATTCTTAGTATTATTTTATTAGTGGTTTATAGCCTCACACTTCCCGACAAATTTGAATCAGTACATTTTTTCAAGGTAATTGCCATTGGCATTTCATTCATTCTGTCGATTTTCGCTATCCCTTTTTTGAGAAGGGAAAATGATGCTCCATTTTGGGAATTCAGCAAGACGATTGTAATTCAATCGCTTATAGCCGGCCTTTTTTCTCAGGTTTTGTTTGCAGGTTTAAGCCTTGCAATTCTGTCACTCAAAGAATTGTTCAAAGTTCCTATTGAAAACAAAATTTACGAAAATCTGGCGGTTATCTGTTATATCTACTTTGGTCCTGTATTTCTGTTAGCCAATCTTACTCCGAAAACTGAAATGCATAAACCAATATTAAATTTCAATACATTTTTCAAGATTCTGGGATTGTACATCTTTCTTCCAATTCTGGCATTGTACACACTGATTCTTTATGTATATTTGGTTCAGATTATCGTTAAATGGGAATTGCCAAATGGTTGGGTTTCAATGCTCGTCTCAGTACTTGGTTTAGGTGGTTTCTTGACAATGCATATTCTTTATCCGCTCAGATCAGAAACTGAAAACAAACTGGTAAATACTCTTTCTAAATACTTTTCAGCCATACTATTGCCGTTATTAGTACTAATGTCAGTGGGCATTTTACGTCGTTTCAGCGATTATGGGATTACAATTAACCGCCTTTACGTGATCATACTGAATGTGTGGCTTTATGGTATCTGCATTTACCTGTTTATAACTCAATCACGCCATATAAAATGGATTGTCATTTCATTTATTACTATCCTATTTTTATCATCTGTAGGTCCTTGGAGTGTTTTTAATATTACGAAACAATTTATGATTAAGGAGATAGGACAAACACTCACGGATTCAAAATTATTAAAAAACGGAAAACTGATTGCAGATTCAGCTATTATAAACAAACTCGATTCGACAACTTCAGCCCGACTCTCGGAAAAAATAAATTATACGCGACAAACTTATGGGAAACAAAGTCTGAACATGTATTTTAAGGATACAGAATACAAACTTTTTTCAAAAAAAGGTGAATGGTTTGATTCGGAATCAGTTAAAGTTGAAGAAGTAAATGATAGTACTAAATACATTAATATTACTGTTGAAAAGAGAAATCAAAGGATAGACCTGAAACCATTTAGTGCTTTGCTAATTCTGAAAAAGGAAAGAAATGATTCAAAAGTATTTGAAGATAATGACTATCTTATTACCTTAAAAAACACAGATATTCAGGTGTTTAAAAATAAAGAGACTAGTGCATTTATCACTATATCGCTGAAGCAAAAGATTGATTCGCTGATAAAAAAAGACCTGAATCAAAGTGCTGTCAGCACGAAAAAGTTTGAAATAATCGGTAATGATTATAAACTGGTGGTGAGTAAAATGAGTATTTACTTCAACAAACCTGACAATATTAATTTGAATAACATAGACGCAAATTTATTTTTGAAATAATCCATGAAGAAATTAATTGTTTTCCCACTGTTTCTGGTGCTGGTTGCCTGCCAACCGAAATTAAATGTTCCTGTTGATTCTGAGAACAATAAGAATCTCAACTCCTTAGTCACCCTGAGAATTGGCGACAACAAGGTTTATTTGCAGGATTTTACACTCAATCCGGCTGAAATTGATTCCGTGACAAGTTCTTCATCATTTTTGAAGTGCAAGGTGGCTGCCGATAAACTTACCGCAACACTAAGTGCAACAAAAGAAATGGAGACCTTTGTGGATATAAAACTCTGGCTGAAAGGTGTGGCATATTCGGTGCCTTGCCGCAAAACAGATAAATCGGATTTTTCTTTTACCTTTAATCCGCAGGGAAAAACCTACAATCGGGTTCAAATTGCCGGACAAATGAACGACTGGACAGCATCGAGAACGCCCGATTTGAAGTTGAACAGCAAAGGTTTATACGAAGTTACATTGAATCTGAGCCCTGGCTCGTATTTATATCAGCTCGTGCTTGATGGCAGTCAGAATCATGACCCAAGCAATCCAAATAAAGTGGATAATGGCTACGGTAAATTTAATTCCATTTTGCAGGTGAAAGGGAATGGCGAAAAGTTTCCACGACTATTCACAAATCGTTTTTTCGGTTCGACTGTGAAACTGACTAGTCAGAACGAAGTAAAAAATGTTTTCGTTTATTGGCAAAATATTTTACTGCCTGCAAATGCTGTAAAAATTAAACAGGGAAAAGTTATTTTTCATATTCCTACAGAAGCTTCAAAGTTAGAACGTTCGTACATTCGTGTATGGGCAAGCAACGAATTTGGTGTGAGTAACGATTTACTAATCCCGCTTCAAAACGGACGGGTTCTGACAACATCAAAACAAATTACACGCGATGACAAACAGGCTCAGATTATGTATTTTGCATTGGTTGACCGGTTCAAAAATGGTGACAAGAAGAATGACCATTCTATGAACAGGACTGATGTGAATCCGAAAGTGGATTACTGGGGTGGAGATATAGCCGGTATAAAGCAAACCATTGACAATGATTATTTCAAAAAACTGGGAGTAAACACGTTGTGGATTTCGCCGCTGAACCAAAATCCAACTGAACCTTACGGATACTACAAACCGATGAACACCAAATTCTCGGGTTATCATGGTTATTGGCCTATATCTTCATCGAAAGTAGATTTCCGATTTGGCACAAACAAAGAATTCAAGAATTTGGTGGAAGATGCTCATCAAAATAACATAAACGTGTTGCTGGATTATGTAGCTCACCACGTCCATGTAGAACATCCGTTTTACAAACAGCATCCTGAATTTACCACATCACTTTATTTGCCGGATGGAACATTGAACACTGAAAAATGGGACGAACACCGGCTAACTACCTGGTTCGACACTTTTATGCCAACGCTCGATTTAAGCAATCCTACAGTGGTAAATATGATGACTGATTCGGCTATGTACTGGCTGAAAGAATTCAAGTTGGATGGTTTCCGCCACGATGCAACCAAACACATAACCGAAGAATTCTGGCGCGAACTTACACTGAAAATCAAGAAAGCAAACAATGGTAAAAACCTGTATCAGATAGGCGAAACCTATGGCAGTCCTGAACTGATAAGCAGTTATCTCACAACCGGAATGCTCGATGGACAGTTTGATTTCAATGTGTACGATATTGCCAACACTACTTTTGCCGGAGTTGGAGGCAGTGAATTTAGTCAGGTTCAAACCGTGCTGAATTCGAGCTTGTATATTTATGGTGGGCATAATTTGATGGGCAATATTTCCGGTAATCACGACAAACCGCGCTTTATGGCATTGGCATCGGGCGATTTGAAGTTTGGAGAAGACTCCAAAGCAGCAGGTTGGCAACGTAATATAGGAATTACCGATTCGACTGCTTATGATAAATTACTGCTTATGCATACGTTCAACATGACTATCCCGGGTATTCCGGTGATTTTTTATGGAGATGAAATTGGTCTGACCGGAGCTAACGACCCCGACTGTCGCCGTATGATGAAATTTGATGGTTTGAACAAGCGCGAAGCAAATCTGCTTCAACAGGTTTCGGTTCTTGCCCACCTGCGAGCCGAAAATCCGGTGTTGATTTACGGGGATTTTATCAACATTCAAACAACCAAAAACAGCTGGGTATATGCCCGTAAATACTTCAGGGACGAAGCAATTGTAGTGATAAATAATTCAAACAAACCCAAATCAATTGAAGTGGAATTACCAGAAATACTAAAAGGGCGTCATTTAAAAACAACATTCGATCATAGTTTCAACATTTCACATCACAAACTGACGATTGAACTACCAGCATACAGTGCGGATGTATTGCTATAAATAGGATGTCAGAATTCCGATTTTGACAAACTAAGACTAATTAATTATCGGCAGAATTGGAATTCTGCCATCCCTAAAAAACCCGAATATGATTAAAATTAAAGACAGTGATTTAGCTACAGCAGCAGAAAAAAGCATGGACGAATTTCTTCAGGTATTTATTGATGCCTATTTGGAAGCAATTGGTGGAGAACTCAACGAAAAAACGATGCCCTTGCTGAATGGAAATCAACATACACTGCTGGCATGGCATTTCTTCACTACCGAAATGCGCGATGGTGGGTTTGTGCAACTCATTCAGAACGGTTATGGCGGCTATATTTTCGGAAATCCGTTTGCAAAAGCTATGCGACAATTTGGTTTGACGGAACTTTCAAAACTGATTTATAAAGCCAAAGAAATATATGATCCAAACAAAAAAACATTGGAACGTGAAACCACCGACGAAGAATTCAATGCGTTGTATGTCGATTTTGAAGCATTTGACGAGCTTGAAGAATGGTACTTTGATATGGAGGAAGGTCAAACCGCTTTACTGGCTGCTTACGTAGATGAACATATAGAAGATTTTGCAGAGATTTCTGTGTAATTAAAGTTTCAAACTTCAAATTATTCCGTTAAGGATAGAAGACTGGTTTATTCATTTATTACGGGTTACAATAATGTCTTTAAATGTAATCGTATTTGTTTTATTTGAAGATTTTAAAATCAACGATAGTACTGTGGTAAGAATTAACTCATCAGAATTAAGCATTAGTTATTTGCGTTTTGCAAATTATTGTAATTGCGAAAGTTTATTCAAGGAATATTTGATACTTAAAAAAATATTTTTGAGAGTCTCTGTAAGCCTTTTACAATAAATAGCAAATTGAAAACTGGTAATCACAATGCAGAATGAATCTCATCCCATGTTATTTGGATAAGTTCAGCGGTTCGGTCGGGTAGGAAAGGAGCTGCATCAATTGGTTGATGTATAATCAGTTCTATGGTACCGGGAATGATATGTAGTGAATTACGATGAAGTCGGTCGAAACTGCCCCTAATAGTGACAGGGACAATCGGCAGGGATAAATCGGTTGCAATGCGGAAAGCTCCCCGTTTGAAAACACCCATTTCACCCGTTTTTGTGCGGGTACCTTCGGGAAATACAACCAGGGAAATGCCATTTTTAAGCTGTGCTTCAGCTTTATCAAGACTGTGTTTGGTTGCCATAGGGTTAGAACGGTTTATAAAAATATGTCCTGCCGATTCACATGCCTTTCCCACCAACGGAATTTTGCGGAGTTCGCCTTTCATCATCCATTTAAAAATAAACGGCAACCAACCATACACCACGAAGATATCGAAAATACTCTGATGATTGAGCGCAAAAACATAGGATTGAAGTGGATTCAACTCTTCTATTCCGCTAACTTTAACTCGTACAAAAGTAATGTAACAAGAGATTCTTGCCCATATTTTGGCGGGATGATAAGCTAATTTACTATTTGGAAGAAGTGGCGAAAGCAGGATGGTGGAAAGGGCAACTATAATAGTAATGATCAGCATAATTGGAAATGCCACAATCCATTGATATACTATAAATACCAGATTTCTCTTTTGGATCATAATCTGAACTGATATGTGAAGTGTTATAAAATATCTTCGTTTGTAATTTTGATTGTTTTGTAGCTATTCCATTGACTAACAAAGAGTCCTACTACTACAACGGCAATCCCAAATCCTTTCCACAAAGTAAGTATTTCATCTAATATAATCCAGGATAAAATGGCCGTAAATACTGGTATCAAGTTTACAAAAACATTGGTACGGGTTACACCGATTTTGCGAACTGCTCCTGCAAACAGCACAAAGGCAATTACTGAAGCAAATAATGCTAACATAACTAAAGCCAAAAGTGACTGATTACTAACTTTAATGCTTTGAATACTTGAATAATCGGTTAGAAAAAAGGTTGGGATAAAATAGATTAGACCAAACAGGCTCTGATAAAAAATGACCGACATGTTATTATAATAACTTGGGATTTTTTTCAGAATAGTGGCATATCCAATTGCAGAGAATACGGCCATAAACATTAGAGCCACACCAGCAGGATTAGCTTTAAAACCTTTTCCTTGTTCATAAATAACAAAAAAAACTCCAACCAGTGAAAGCAAAATTCCAAGCATAGTTGCCCAATCGATACGTTCGCGTAAAAAGATAAAAGCAAACACCGGTGCAAAAAGCGGAATTGTTGAAATAATCACTGCGGCAGGTGTTGATTCAATCAATGTGAGACCAAATGTTTCGCCCACATAATACAAAAAAGGTTCAAATAGAGCCAGAAAAAGAAATAACTTTAAATCAGTTTTTCGAATTAGTTGAAATCGCCCTGTAATTTTCAGAACTCCAAAAAGCAATGCTGATGCGAATATCAATCGAAGTGTTATCAACGTCATTGGAGGAAATGACAGAATAGCCACACGCGTCCATATAAACGAGAATGACCAAAAAATCATGGATAGTACAATGGCAATATATATTTTTAGCGATTTAAACATTATTCAACAGTTATCAGTAAACAGTTATCAGTAAACAGTAAGTGGCTGTTTATGCCTGAATAACGTTGACCGTTTTGTTACTTATTTTTACTTGTTTGTTTTTGAA
>JBAXMR010000136.1:0-11261 GCA_037134195.1 Paludibacter sp.
CTTTTTAGATTAACTAAAATATACGCTTAGTCCACAACTTTTACGGGTGAGCCATTTTGCTCCGTTTTGGTCAAGTTTAGGCAATACAATGGCTGACGAGCTTCATTTTGGGAAGCCGAGTATTGATTATCAGAAACTTATTTTTTGTGCAGCGTTTAAAACTGCTGCACGGTGAACAGCGTCAGCTGGTGGTGGCGCACGTGCACTCCAACTACTCACGGTGTGAAAATGTCCTACTTTACAGTGTGGGCAAAGCTCCGGGTCGAAGTTCAGCTTCTGCTTGCACACTTCCTGCCACGATGGTTTGGGCTTCTTTTCCACCACTATACCCATCGTAAATTGCACATCACGCAGCTTTAGTTTGTTGCGGCTGGACAGAATGCCGTAATGCCTGATTTTCACAAACCGAAAAGGCAAAATATGTTGACAGAAACGCCGCAGAAATTCCGTAGATTGGAGCGTCATTTCTGTTTTCGCTTCGCACATAGAAATCACTCTCTATGCACTAAAACAGTTGTTTAGAGCCTGCTCCTGTAAGCCGACTCTGGTGGGTCATATCCACCATCTTATTAGCAGTTACGAAATGATAAATCATTTCTCACAGCACACCGTGCGGCAGCAGCGGGGATGCAATCCTGTATCGGAAAATAATACTTGTATCGAAATGCGCAAGATTTGTGAGTGTTGTGATAATGTTATTTCAAAACGCAACAAATTCACTTTTGCCTGCTCCGCAAATAGGACATTTCCAATCATCAGGTAAGTCTGAAAACTTAATGGGTTCTATACTCTCATCGTACACATATCCGCAATCCATACATTCATAGCGTTTAAATCTATTTTTTTCAACTACTACAGATTCATGAACTTCGGCAGATTTATCAATATAGGTTGGAGCGTTTTTGGGCGATAATCCTTTTTTTACTTTGCGGTAATATTCGTAAGTAATGGGTTCAAGAGATTCATCAATAAGTTGGGCGTCTACCAATTCCCCGATAAACAACCAGTGCGTTCCCACATCAATTTTCTGAACAACTTTTAATTCGAGATATGCCACGCTATCATCCAGAATAATTGGAGTACCTCTCACACCATACCTCACAGTCATTCCATCAAACTTATTCAAATCACGACCACTCTTATACCCGAACCTCCCATAAACTTCTGAATCTGTGTTTTGGTGCAAAACGGATACGGTGAAATATCCATACTTTTCAATCAGATCGGCTGAGTAATTATCTTTATTACAACAAGTTCCGAATTGTGCTGGACTTGAAGTTACCTGAAATACAGTGTTAGAGATATAACCGTTTCCATATTTTTCATCACCGGTACAAATAATATATACTCCATACGAAATTTTGGAAAGTGCTTCTCGATTCATGGTAATTGGTTGTTAAGAATTAATGTTATTATTTTTTCTTTTCAGACGTGCATGACTATGTTTGCGACCATACGTGAAATAAATCACAAATCCTATCAACATCCAGCTAATCAATCGAATCCAGGTATCAATTGGCAGTGAAGCCATCTGAGCAAAGCAAACCAACGCACCCAAAATAGGCACAAAAGGTACCCACGGAGTTTTGAATCCACGAATGGCAGTAGGTTCCGATTTACGGAGAATAATAATTCCAACTGATACGATTACAAAAGCAAGTAACGTTCCGATTGATACCATTTCGCCCAATAAACCGATAGGGAAAAGTCCGGCAAAAAATGCTGCTACACAACCGGTTACAATCGTGGTGATATGAGGTGTTTTGTATTTGGAATGGGTTTTGGCAAAACTTTTCCACAATAAACCATCGCTTGCCATAGTAAAAAAAACTCGTGACTGACCCAATAAAAGTACAAGCACTACTGAACTCAACCCGGCAATAGCTCCAATTTTGATAATCGGACGCAACCAAACCAAATCAGCACCGGCACTATTAATTGCCAACGCTATAGGAGCTTCTACATTTAAATATTTATAATTAAGAATCCCTGTCAAAACCATACTTACCGCAATATACAGAACCGTACAAATCAGCAGAGAAAATAAAATTCCTCTCGGTACATCGCGTTTTGGATTAATAGCTTCCTGCGAGGTGGTAGAAACGGCATCGAAACCTACATAAGCAAAAAACACTACTGCAGCAGCTGTAAGCACACCCGACCAACCAAATTGTCCAAATGTTCCAGTATTGGCAGGTATAAACGGATGCCAGTTTGCCACATTGATATGCGAAATCCCGAAACCAATAAACAGCAGAATAACAGTCACTTTTATCAAAACAATCACATTGTTAAATTTTGCTGATTCCTTGATTCCAATAACAAGCAACGTTGTCATCACGGCAATAATAAAAACAGCTGGAAAATTGATAATTGCTCCGGATGCATGCCAGCCAGCATGGTCGAATACAAACGGACTCTGACAGAGCACTGGTGGAATTACAATTCCAAAGTCGGCTAGAAAGCTAGTTACATAACCTGCCCAACCCACTGCTACTGTAGCTGACCCAAACAGGTATTCCAAAATCAAATCCCAACCAATAATCCAAGCTACAAACTCACCCATAGTGGCATAACCATAAGTATAAGCACTTCCTGAAACCGGAATCATAGATGCAAATTCAGCATAGCATAGACCGGCCAGCAGACAGCCAAAAGCGGAAATAATAAACGACAAAGCCACTGCCGGTCCGGCGTGCAAGGCAGCAGCTGTACCAGTAAGTACAAATATACCTGCACCAATTACACAACCAACACCAAGTAACGTCAAGTTTGTTGCATTCAGGTGGCGTTTGAGCGAATTGTGGTTGCTATCTGCCTGAATTTCAAGTTCAACCAGTGTTTTGCGTATAAATAAGTCTTTAAACATAGATTATCAGTTTGATAAATTTATTTTGATTTTGCTTTATAATTATTACATTTTTGCACAAAAATAGCATTTAATATCCATTTTACAGTAGAATCTCAACTAGAATGATGGATTTTTTAGCAGTTCGGTCACAAATTTGGATCATCAAGCATTAAGAAATATTTTTCAATCCAAACGTCCTCTGTTCTTTCTTGCCACACTGTTTTTGATACCATAGCTAAAATAAATAACAAAGCCAATAGCCATCCAAATTAACAGACGCAACCACGTATCGGCAGGCAGTGCAAGCATTTGAATGAAACAGACAATTGCACCGAGTATTGGTACAAAAGGAACAAAAGGAGTTTTAAACGGACGCGGAGCATCTGGTTCGGTTTTTCGCATAATCAGAATACCGATACACACTATCATAAATGCAAGTAAAGTGCCTATTGACACTAATTCTCCCAATAAACCGATAGGAAATAGTCCGGCCATTAAAGCCGTGAAAAAGCCTGTTATAAGTGTAGAATAATGAGGTGTTTTGAATTTGGAGTGAGTCCGGGCAAAACATTTCCAAAGCAATCCATCGTGCGCCATCGAAAAGAAAATACGTGTTTGACCAAGCAATGTAACAAGAATCACCGAACTTAAGCCTGCAATTGTTCCGGTTTTAATAATCGGACTTAGCCATTTGAGCCCCTCTCCGCTCCTATCGATTGCCAGTGCGATGGGTGGCTGCCACATTCAAGTCTTTATAATTCACAATTCCAGTAAGCACAAAGCTAACCCCAACATATAATATTGTACATATAAGCAATGAAAACAAAATACTGAGTGGCAGGTCACGTTTTGGATTTATAGCTTCCTGCGAAGTAGTGGAAACTGCATCGAAACCAATGTAAGCAAAGAAAATAACTCCCGAACCTGTGAGAATACCCGACCAACCGTATTGTCCCCACACGCCGGTATTTTTGGGAATGAATGGAACCCAGTTATGTGGGTTGATATGTGATATGCCAAAACCGATAAAAAGCAAGACCACAATAATCTTGACAAACACCGTGATATTGTTGAATTTTACCGTTTCTTTAATTCCTACAACTAATAAAACGGTGAGTAAAAGTACAATAAAAACTGCCGGAAAATTGAAATACCCACCCGTTGCATGCCAGCCATGCTGATTGAAATCGTAGGGACATTGGGCAATGGAGGCAGGTAAATAAATGCCAAAATCAGCGAGAAAACTCAACATATAACCCGACCAACCAACAGCTACCGTAGCTGTACTAAACAAATATTCCAAAATTAAATCCCAGCCAATTATCCAGGCAATAAGTTCGCCCATAGTGGCGTAACCATAGGTATATGCACTGCCTGAAAGTGGTATCATCGATGCAAATTCAGCATAACACAAGCCTGCCAGCAAACAACCAAAAGCTGATAGTATAAATGAAAGTATGATTGAAGGCCCTGCATGCATTTGTGCAGCAGTTCCGGTCAGAACAAATATACCTGCACCAATAACACTACCGATTCCCAGCAGCGTGAGATTCATAAGACCCAAATGACGCTTCAACCCGTGTTTATTACTACTGGCTTCTTCGTCAAGTTGTTGCAATGTCTTTTTAATAAATAAATCTCTGATCATGTATTCGGAATTTACTGAATAACTATGTCAACTTTTGACTTTCAACTAACAACTGCTGTCAATTTCAATATCATTCCTTTCCAGGCAGGCATGTGTAGCGTTAATGTTTCAGTTGTTGTAAGCGTAAACATAGGAAATTTATTAGTCTCATCAAGCAAATCTGAAACCGTATAATTCTGTCCTTCATCCAGTTGCAGATACTCAAAAGCCTCTTCGGGGAAACATACTTCGGTTTCCAAATGTTTATCATCAAAATTCAACACAATAAGCAACAACTCATTTTCGCATTTACGAAAATAGGCATACTGCTCGTGTGTGTTAAACTTAGGATTATCCACATTGGCAAATTCCAGATCGAACATTTGTCCATGAGTAATGGCTTTCTCGGAAATGGCGATATTGAGTAACTTCTTATAAAAAGTACGGAGTTCTTTTTGTTCATCGGTTAGTTTACCACCATCAAACTTTCCATTATTCGACCAAGCCTGAAGCGATTTCACACCCCAATAATCAAATATAGTGGTGCGTCCGTCCACACCGCTGAAACCTTCACAGTCCATGCCCAGTTCGCCTAGTTCCTGACCGGCATAAATCATAACCGGAGCCTGTGTAAGGGTAGCAGCCACTATCATAGCAGGTTGAGCATACGTTCCATTGCCCGAGAAAAATCCGGAACCAATACGTTGTTCATCGTGGTTTTCCAAAAAGTTGAGCATCTGATTTTCAATGCCGCCCAGACTTTGCCATGCACCGGTTATATCACGTACCGGAAAGTTTCGACTCGTCACGTTACGAAGTGTATCGTAAAGCCCCACTTTGTCATACAAATAATCAAATCGACCATTGAACAGGTAATTGTTATATTCGACCGGATTATACACTTCTGCAATGAAAATAACTTCTGGAAACTGTGCTTTCACCTGTGCAATGGCCCATCCCCAAAACTCAACAGGCACCATTTCGGCCATGTCACATCGAAATCCATCCACTTTCTTTCCTGCCCAAAAAAGTAAAATATCACGCATTTTAAACCATGTATCAGGTATGGGATTAAACTGCTTTTGCATTCCTTCCATGTAATTTATACCGTAATTAAGCTTTACAGTTTCGTACCAGTCATTTTGTGTCGGGCAGGCAGTAAACTGATCGTTTCCGGTAGCTTTAGTGGGAAATTCCCAATAATCACCCGTGTCAAACTGTGGTTTAAATAACTGATTTGGAATATAGTAGAAATTATTCAGGGGGGAGAAAGCCCATTCGGAATGGTCGGTTTCGCCTAAATCGATAACACCATCAGGTTTTGCATCCGAATGATATTGACGCGCTACATGATTCGGAACAAAGTCAATAATTACCTTTAAATCATTGGAATGAGTCCGTTTTAGTAGTGTCTCAAATTCGTCCATCCGTTTTTCAACATTCACTGCCAAATCAGGGTCTACATCATAATAATCCTTGATGGCATAAGCCGAACCTGCTTTACCCTTCACAACAGCCGGATGATCCTTGAGAATGCCAAAAGCAGTATAATCGGTCTGAGTGGCATGTTCTATAATTCCGGTGTACCATATATGAGTAATGCCAAGATTCTTTATTTCTTTGAGTGCTTTGTTTGTAAACGAATTGAATTTTCCACAACCATTTTCTTCTATCGTTCCGTTATGTTTAGTGGGTGTTGTATCATTCCCGAATAATCGCGGAAAAACCTGATATATAGTAAACTTAGACATATTAAAATTATAATTATTTGTTGATTATTTATTTTTCAGAATATGTTGAAACGATTTATTTACCTGTTGTATTCTGATATCTAAAAATTGATTTTGCTTGATTTTTTGTTGATTAACAGCACTTGTTATACGTTGGGATATTTTAAAATTATCTATGTAAATTGTACTGAGTTCTGGTACAATAAATCCTACCTGATTAATATCGGCTGAAGCAACAATCTCGTTCATATAACAGTATGTATCGTTGATAAAATAATAGAGAAAAGTGCCAATTTTATGTACTTTCAGTTTATTCAACGTTCCAGGCAGTATTGCACTCTCTGTCAATTCAGTAAAATAACTGTAGTATTCACTGTTACCCATAAACATTTTCTGATTATTATTTATGCTGAAATACTCAATCGAATCAGTTAATCCACTTGAACTGGAGTTTATATGACCAAAAATCAACCCATACTGATTTGTTGCATTGTAAGTTGTTGGGTAATAAAATCCAAGCTCATACGAAAAATCAGAATTAATTGAAATTGGCGTTGACAATGCTGATAAAATAAATAGTGGATTACTTGTTTTATTCAGAAGCATTAATCTTCCATTTTCCAAACTAACACTCAATTGAGATGAATTCTTGTTCAGGAAGTTTCCGGCATCGTTTGTACCTGAAAAAGTCAGTAAACTTTTTTGCGTGAAACCTGTAGTATCTACCGATAAAGTCATACTTGCAACTTCCGGAGCAGCAGTATTTTCATCAAAAAGTTCATCTACGTAATACTTTCGACGTACACCACGGTAATTAATATTCCACGCACGGTCACCTACTTTAGTGCCACCGCACATTATCGATTTCCAGTCACCATTACTCAATGTAGTATTTAAGTGTGATCTACCAAGCAATCCGTGACCAAGTTCATGAAAAATTAACTCTTCTTTCATCATATCAGCACCAGCCGAACCGGCAACATCATTCCAATAAGTCTGATCTATTTCAATGCGGATGGGAGTTTCATAATTAGTCAAACCTGCCGTACTGTTCGACAGGCTGGCAAATTCAATAATTAAACCGGTAGATTGAGGGTTGAAATTATGACCCCGATTAGCTGCTTCATTTTCAAATCTTTGAAGATAATCTGTAAATGCCGGATCTATTCTGTATTCTTTGGAATCTTTGCACGAATTCAATAAAATGGTTAGATAAAAAGAAAAAAAGAGATATTTTATAATTCTTAACATGGTTTTTTAAAAAAAATCAGTCACAAAAATAAACAAAAAACTCAAGAATGATGTTATTAGTGTATTAACAGCAAATTTTTTAATCAAAATAAATAAAAACAACGATTATGTCAACAGTAAAATTTAAAGGAGGTGATGTAAACACCAACGGTAGTTTACCAGCAGTAGGTTCACAAGCACCTGATTTTGTATTAGTTAATGGTAGTTTACAGGAAATTCATCTGAGTGATTACAAAGGAAAACGCGTTTTATTGAATATTTTCCCAAGTATTGATACAGGTACTTGTGCTGCATCAGTTCGGAATTTCAACAAATGGGCTGCCGGAAAAGAAAATACAGTAGTTATTTGTATTTCAAAAGACCTACCATTTGCTCAGGGACGTTTCTGTGGTGCCGAAGGTATCGAAAATGTATCAACTGCCTCAGATTTCCGTTACAACAGCTTTGCTACCGATTATGGTATTTTGTTGATTGATGGCCCACTTAAAGGATTAATGTCACGTTCTGTTGTTGCAATTGATGAGGAAGGAAAAGTACTTTATACTGAATTGGTTTCAGAAATTGTAAATGAACCAAGTTACGATATTAATGTTTTTTGATTTATAGTGTCTGCCTTTTGGGGTAATGCTTTAGTGTGAGTAAATTAAGTAAAACATTAAGTGACGATCTCCCTCTGCTGTGAAGCTCAGGGAGATCATTTTTTTGTAACCTATTTGAAACGAATACTATCTTCAATCGCAACACCATTAGGTATTTTAAATTATTGTAGAATTACCAAAAGACCCCGAGGAATAACCGGGAGCATTCATTTATTTATCTGAACCTTAAAATTCATAGTTCGAAATAATCATCAGACATTCAAACATATAAACAAAGTACACAAAGAGTAAAACGTAAAAGTTTTTATTAGTGCTTAAGCAAATTTGCGTTGAAAAATAGAATTAGATTACGAGCTATTAAGATTACAAAAATCTTATTTAACGCATCTATTTTCCTCTGATAATCCTAAGAAATACTGATATTAATGCAATAATAAGTAAGATATGGATTAAGTATCCGAAATTGAAAACGAAAAAACCGACCAACCAACAGATGATTAGTATAACTGCGAATGAATAAAGTAGATTGCTCATAATTAATTGATTTGAAATAATTTTACATTTTTCTAATATGTTATTTCCGTATTTTTTGATTAAGCCCAATGGCCAAATAGAAATTCAAGACACCATTTCTTGCATTCGACAGATTATAATTCAGTCCTAAAAACTGTTGATTTTTGCCTACACTAACCAATCCCAAGTTGTAACGAATACCCATTGTTATTGATTTCACATCCAATCCGACACCTATTACCATTCCTGCATCCAATCGATAATAATTATCGATATTCAGGTTTTGTTCAAAATTGAAAAGATTGATATTACTAACATTTTTGACTTGTGCTGCAAGTAAATAGGATATATAGGATCCAATCTGAAAATTAATAAGGTGTGTCACATTGAAAACTCCAATAACAGGCATTTCCAAATAGGTCAGATTCAAATTGGCATTATTAACTACCAACAGGGAATTATAAACAACCGAAGTGCCTTTGGTGCTGAGATAGAGTTCTGGTTCAATGGCAATGTTATTTGTTAGAACTAATCTGATAAATCCACCGGTACTAAACCCTGCATTTAAATTTGAAATGGCATCTTTGGTATAAAAATCGGATAAGTTCATACCAATTATAAAACCATATTGTGTGGATTTTTCAATCTGTGACTTACATGGAAGTAATACCATGAAATGACACAAAAATAGTATAATGGTTTTACGCCTATTCATATCTACTAAAAAATAGAATCAAAAAAGGAATCAAAAAAGCTAATTTACCATAAGATTTTTTTGATTCCCTGAGAATTTAAAGAGATGATATTATTTTGTGTAACTCTTCTTTTGTTTTACCCAATTTAGTTTCCAAACGTCCAAACATTTCTTCTTTTTTTCCTGCAGCAAACAATAAATCATTATCAGTAAGGGTGGCAAATTTTTGTTTTAGTTTGCCTTTTTGTTGATCCCAGTTACCTTTCATTTCTGTTGTGTTCATAATTATATATTTTATTGGTGAATGAATTTTCACTTCACAAAGGTGCGTTGTTTCTCAGCCGTTTGCATTACACAATTTCGGCTTTGAGTTACATCATTCACACTTTGCTCGGATCTGTTTATTATTGTGAGATTAATTTTCCCGATTGGATTATTTTACAACCTGAAACGGCTGTATAAAAGTAAATTCCTGATTGTAATTTGCTTAAATCAAGCATTGTTGGTTGATTATGAATTTTTGTATTCAGCACCATTTTGCCCAAGGTATTGTACATTTTGAATTCACAACTCTTAATTTCTGAATCAGCTTTTAGTCTAATGGTTGTAAATGCACCGAAAGGGTTTGGAGCTATCGCTAATTCCCCGACAGGATTTTCTATACCAGTTGAGTTTATACCAGTTGTAGAACAAACAGCCGCCATTGTGCTTGTAATTGAGGCTGAAGTAAGTGCTCCTGCCGTTGTAAAGGCTCTGCCATTTAGTGTTACCCCTGTATTTATTGCACCCAACGCGCCATTATTTGAAACAATTGTTCCACAGAAAACGGAATAATTATTTATACTTACCGCACCTTCCACTTTCCAATAAACATTTTTGGCTTGTGCTCCATTGATTAAAAGCACTTTTGAATAGGTACTTGTTGCGAGTGCGCCGTTTACTTTAATTACAAACACAGCATCTGTATTTCCTTGAGCATTCAGATACAAAGAATCGGTAAATGTGGCGGCACCCTTCATAATATAAGTATGCGGTGTAAGCACCAGATTTCTACCAAATTGTGCAGGATAAAGCAATTCAATATCGTAAGGCAACACAT
Organism: Paludibacter sp.; assembly: GCA_037134195.1. Lineage (GTDB taxonomy): Bacteria > Bacteroidota > Bacteroidia > Bacteroidales > Paludibacteraceae > Paludibacter. The sequence continues at coordinate 10,365 of JBAXMR010000136.1, forward strand.
TCAGATAATTATAAATATTCAACAAATCGGCTGCAGCTTGTGCGGTTGATAAATCGGGGATTGGATGAATAGCTCCACCTACTAACAATTGATCAAAACCGGTGGTTGAACCTGCATTTGTACCCACATCGCCCATTAGGGTTGAAATTCCGGTATTGGTCACTGAGCCGGTTGAAGAGAATAAAGTATAACATTTCAGTGTAGCCAAATCAGGAGCTGTTGGACCTGCAAGTGTGGGACTTCCACAACCAACCGGTGTATAAACTAAGACACCATTAATGGTAACAGCACCGGCAGTTGAAAGTGCTCTGCCTTCTAATGTGTCGCGTGTAGCCATAATGATAGCAGCATTATTCGCAATCACGGTTCCTTTCATGGATGTTCCGGGAGCCATACTCACCAAACCTTCTACTTTCCAAAAAACATTACAGGCCTTTGCTCCACGAATTAAATGAATCTTCGACTCTGCACTTGTTGAGAATGATCCTTGTATCTGAAAAATAAATTCAGCATTGGGATTGTTGTTTGCATCTAAGGTAAGTCCAAGATTCAACGTTGCTGCTCCGGTTATGGAATAAATTCCCGGAACTAGCGTAGTTCCGTTTCCGAGCAATGGTGCCGGAAAAAAAGTTGGAATTGCACTGTTCAGGTTGTTATAAGCAAATAATAAATCGGCAGCACACTGTGCGCTTGATCCATCATTGTCGTGCATCACGCCGTTTACATTACCAAAAGCTGTACTTGAACCATTGTTTGTTCCAACATTTCCGGTAACCTGTGAAATGCCTGTATTGCTTACTGCACCGTTAGTTGAGAAAAGTGCAAAGTTCGCTGCCGTTCCCAAATTAATTGATTGTCCGAAAATTGCATTCGGTATTAATAGCAGTAAAACTGCTG
>JBAXMR010000137.1:0-11210 GCA_037134195.1 Paludibacter sp.
TTTTGTTGACATTCTAAAAGTTTTAGACTTAATTATTTGTTTTTTGTTGACATTCTAAAAGTTTTAGACTTAATTATTTGTTTTTTGTTGACATTCCAAAAGTTATAGGCTTAATTATTCGTTTTTTGTTGACATTCCAAAAGTTTTAGGCTTAATTATTCCCCGTTGGCGCACATTCAATGTCATTAAGTTAGGCGTATGCAAGAAATAAGGGATAAGTGAATATAGGTAAGTTTTTTCTATTAAGGGTTTTAAACCTCTATAAATATGGCATTTAAGCCCTTAGTCCCTATGTTTGTAAAATGAATAAGCGATGATAATTGCATAAGTCCCAAGAGTATTATATTTTTGAGAAACCAAACTTAAAATATAAACCCAGGAACTTATGCAAACACAAAGAAATGAATTAAATTTTGAAGGTCAAAATATTTTTATTGGTATTGATGTTCATTTGAAAAGTTGGAATGTTTCAATTTTTACGGAGCATTTACATCACAAAACTTTTAATCAGTCTGCAAGTGCAGAATTACTTTCAAATTATTTAGGATTAAATTTTCCGGGAGCGAACTATTACCCCGTCCAACCGGATATATCATTTATTAGATGTTCAAATGTTGAACGCTGCCGTTGGGAATCAACGGTCATGACCGAAGGTAATAATTAGTTCCAATCCCAACTTTTTTATTCTTAGGATTTGTAATCCGTTCTTAAAAAGCGAATCAAGAGTTGAATATTTGCTCACCTGCTGATGCCTCTACTGGCGGGTATGCAATGTGTGCCATTGATTTTATCGCATGGAGTGCTGAAAGAGCAAACTATTAGTAGTGTGGCGTGATTTATGTCACACTCTTACTAACTAAACATACAGGAAGGTTGCAACAGGAGGTCGTTCCATCACTAATCATTGAAATAGGACTAATAAGGGTAATTAAGTCAGACACAGAGATACAGGATTATCATTCAATTTAGTTTTGATGTGAGTTCTGAAAAATGTTCAACTTTTCATTTACTATGCGACTAAATGTCCGTGCTCCTTGCTTGTTCAGGTGGTCACAGTCGTAGAAGTCAGATTTATTGAATAGACTCCCATCGGAATAATCGAAATATTGTAACTGTAATTTTCGGCAAATAGCATTGATATCCTTTTTGTTTTGGAGAAGAGTGTGTTTATCTGCGTATTTGTAAAATTCAACATAGACGGGTGTTGAAAAAAACACAGGAATGATATTTCTGCTTTTCAAAACAGACAGAAATTCGGTTAGATCCTGAATTATTTCAAGCCTTTCGGTTGAATTTTTAATCTTCTGATTAAACCCTGCTATCCTTTCGGAATAATAACCCGGGTTGAATGATTTTTCATCCACTCCTTCAAAACCAAGGTAACCGTTTACAATATTATCGGTTAGATTTACCCCTTCCTGAACTTCAAATTGAATAAGTTTATGGTCTTTATTATGAATGTTTTTCAACAGTTGCTTCTTTAGCATAGAAATGGAAACTCCGGGTGTATAGCCAAATAAAAACGGTGAAATGTTTTCCAAGTAATAATTACGGTTTTTGTATGCAATGCCATTTGCGTAATACGACCAAACATCGCGAATGCCCTGCGATGAAAAATACAATGAATGATAATCAATGCTTATGAGCACATATTTCAGTTTTGGGAGTGATGGCAGGAGTTTTTGTACGAGTCTTTTGTCGAAATACAGACTCTGATTCGGATTTGCAAGGTTATATGCAGGCAATGAGAACGACCCCGGATCGACACCATAATTAGCGTGTGAATTTCCCAGTATCAGAATCTGAGTATCCTTTGCCCGTTGTATCCCCTGAAACTTTTCTTTATACAGCGAGTCAACATTCCTCAACCATGAATCCATAGCGAGCACCAGCACGACAAAAGGCAAAGAGAAAAGTAAAAGTTTCAGAAGGAATTTTTTCATGGTTTTCAGAACTGGAAATAGATAAACCGGCGATCATAGAACACTCCGAATATCGGAATTACAAGTATCAATGCTAATAAGCTGTCCACCGAATATACAGGACTTGAATTCAACATAGAAATACTGAATAGACATTGATAGTGCCGGCTAAAAAGCTTTAAATTATTTGCAAATATAGCTTTTTATCGTTTTCTTTGTTCTTTTGTGTAGAAATACTATTTATTCCACCGTAATTTATTTCAGGTAACCTCTACTTTCAAATGTACTCCCAAAAAAATAGAATCACATACATTGATGGTTTCAGAGGTTTTGCAATTCTTTTGGTGTTGTTCTTCCATGCTTTCACCAAATGGACGACATTAGTTCCATACGGCGGGCAATTTTCCGGAATTCAGCTTTTCAATAAAGGTTGGTTGGGTGTAAACCTCTTTTTCCTTATTTCGGGATTTGTTATTTTGATGTCACTCGAAAAATGCCTTAGTTTCCGACAATTCATTATAAAACGCTGGCTGCGCTTATTCCCTGCAATGCTTGTAGTTACAACATTGATTTATTTTTCGGCCATTTTATTGCCCGAGCGACCCAAAGGTATTCCTTCATTGCGTGATTGTTTGCCAGGCTTACTATTTGTAGAAAATTCATGGGTAGGATTTATCCTCCCCGGAAAACAAGGTGTTCTTGAAGGTTCATTTTGGTCTCTTTTTGTAGAAATGAAGTATTATTTCATTTTCGGACTGTTGTATTTCGTTGCCGGGAAACGAAATGCTTTACGAATCATTACAATTTTATTTATTGCTGCCGTAATAGGTTTATTGATAGTGCCTTTTTCAGATTCAAAACTGCTATATGTGCTTAATTTAGTAATGGAACAACTGAGTTTTATACATTTGGGTTGGTTTGCAACAGGTTCGCTGATTTATGAGTATAGTCGTGACCTAAGTAAAAAAACGTTAATTCAGGCTCAAATTGTGGGTCTTCTGTCGGTTTTTTCCATGGGTATATTTTGCAATTATTCCAGTTCTGTGATAATGGCAGCATTTATTATTCTCTATGCATTTATATGTGTTCAGGTTTGGGATAAACTAAAACCTTTGCTGACTTCGAGGGTATTAGTCTATGTTGGTTTTGTGAGTTATCCGTTATATCTCATTCATGAGAATGCAATGATTGCTCTCGTAATCAAACTTGCTAAAAATGCACCGTTTATTCCCGGTATTTTATTGCCTGTGTTGCCATTAGCCCTACTTCTGATTATTTCACATCTCATAGCTACTTATGCCGAACCATTTTTGAATAAAAATCTTAAGCGTATTATGAAACAATAGAGTTCATAACAAGTCAGCAAATATCAGGGTTTCAGACTATGTGTTTTTGGAATAATTGGGATTAAAAGTCAAGAATCCGTTGCTAAAAAATTTATTTATCAAGTAATTCTACTTTGACACATTAGAAATTTTAAAATTAATTTCGTCCCTACGGGACTTTGTATATAGGACTTGTTTATGTTTTTACCATAATTACAGCTCTACGAGGTTAAAAAAAGTGACGTAGTCACGAAAATATGGTAAAAGCATGAATATAAATAACCCTTAAAGTCCCGTAGGGACGACATATAATTAATGTGTCAAAGTAGAAGTAATTAGAATCTGTGAATATGATAAAATCTTTTAAATTAAGTCGCGTGTTGTTCCTGCTTTTGTTGGCAACTTCAACACTTTCTGCGAAATCCAAAAATCCTGCCTATATATCGCCCGATGGAAGTATTTTGAAAAAGGGAAATAAGGTTGATGCCGATGGGAAAATACGTAATGTCGAAAATCCTACAATTCAACTTATTCACACAAAAGCAAAAGTATCAAATGGAACTGTTTTATTGCTTTTGGGTGGTGAATATAAAACCCTGAACCTGAATACGGAAGGTAAAATAGCCATGAAGTATTTCAATGGGTTAGGCTATGATGTGGCTTTTCTGCAATATAGGGTGAATGTTGGTAGTAAAACCCGTACATTAGCCTTGCAGGATGCTGTTCAGGCTGCTCACTATCTGAAAAGGAATCTGAAAACTATCGGACTGAATGAACAACGACTGGTGTTCTGCGGGATTGGAGCTGGAGGTCATCTTGTTGCCCGTACTCTTCAGCAACTTAACGAGAAAGACCAACCAGACGATGTGGTGCTGTTTATGCCCGATTACATGAACGAAACACTTACCGGTTCAGCTTTCCCAGCATTAATGCCACCTCAAATACCCAGCTCCCGTTTATTAATCCTTGAATCGGTTAAAGAAAAGCCTGAGGTAAGAAAATGTGCGCAGGAATATACTAAAATGTGGATTGGCTACGATGGAATAGCGGTATTTCGGGTAGATTCGGACAGTGTGGCTTCGCCGGTTTTCAATGCAAAGAGTTCGTTAGCAATGGAACTGAAAAGCTTTTTGGAAAAACCACCTATAAATGCAAAAACTACCGTGAATCCTGCCGCTGTTCCCGTGGAAGGATATAATCCCTGGCGACATGCTGAAAAACTTCAGCAAGTAGCTAACCACAAATACGACTTAATCCTGATTGGTAACTCCATTACAAATAATTTAGAGAAACCACAATACCAGTCGGTCTGGAATCAGTTTTTTGCAGCACGAAATGCTTTGAATCTTGGTTATAGCGGATATCGCACCGAAAACCTGCTGTGGAATATTGAGCATGGCGAATTGGATGGACAGTCTCCTAAAGTTGCTATTCTGGAAATCGGGACCAACAATATTGATGAAAAGCATTATCCTACACGTCACACAGCCAGTCAACTTGCAGATGGAATAGAAGCAGTAGTGAAATTAATGCGGGCTAAAATGCCGGACACTAAAATCATTTTATTGCGTTGTTTTCCGGGTGCTTATGGCGGATCCACTCCTACTTCACATCGTATTATTCTGGAACGTGCTTCGAATATGGTATCAAAACTGGCGGATGGCAAAAATATATTTTATTGCGACGTTAATCATGTCTTTCTGAATATGGACGGGTCAATTAATCACGATATAATGCCCGACTGGCTACACCCAAATCTTAATGGAGCAAAAGCATGGGCGCAGGCAATGGAACCGTTATTGTCGGAACTTATGGGCGATATATCTCTCGACACTGAAATCCCCGAAAATACAGCTATTGTTCCGGTGTCCAAACTGGAAGAAAACGGCTACGACTGGTTTGGACGGCATAACGAGATTCTGCATATCAAAGACTCTATTAATCCACAGATTGTGTTGATTGGTAATTCTATCACCCATTTCTGGGCGGGATTTCCTTTGGCAAAAACATATAATGGTAAAATCATTCCTCCGACAGGACCACAGGCATGGAATGATGTTTTCGGGAAATACAGGGTGTTGAACATGGGTTTTGGATGGGACAGAACACAGAATGTGCTTTGGCGGCTTGACCGTGGCGAATTGGATGACATTCACCCAAAGACTGTTATAATTGATATAGGCACTAATAATACCAGTCAGACAGCCAAAGCACGAAAAAATTCAGCTTTAGAAATAGTAGAAGGCATAAAGTCAATTTGTCTACGGGTTCGATCCAAAGTTCCGGATGCTACAATTGTGCTAATGGCAATTTTTCCCCGCGAAGAAAGTTCAACTCATCCACGGCGGATTCTGATAATGGAAACAAATAAACTTCTTGCCGATTTTGCAAAGGAAAATCGCATAAAATTTGTTGATATAGGCCCGAAAATGCTGTCGGCAGATGGTACTTTAACCCGTGAAATTTGTGATGACTTTTGTCACCCCACCGAAAAAGGATATCAACTATGGGCGGATGCACTCAAATCGGTGTTATCTGAGGAATAAAAACAAAAGGCAACAAAAATTAGTTTGTTGCCTTCTGTTTATACTGGATAGAATCGTTTATTTATTCCTCACCACCCATCATATCACCGCCACCACCTTGTTGTTTTTTTATTTCTGAAGGTTTTGGTTTCATGTTTCCAAAATTATAGCTTAACGTAAGCATAACCATTCTGCCATGGAAGTACGAAGTTGAATATTGGGAGAATCCTGTTCCCGAAGTTGTTTGTTTGTCACGATCGGAATTCAGCAAGTCTCTTACATTCAGGCTCAGACTGAGTTTACGGTCGAGGAAAGTCTGACGAACTCCTAAATCAACTGAGTATTTTGCACTTTCTGTTCCCTGAGCAATCAATTGAGGCGACTCATATTCTGCCGAAATCTGACCGGAGAATGTTTTGCTCAGCATAAAGTTTGCAAGTATATTAGCACTCCACGAAAAGTTATTCTGACCTGGTATTGGAATAACAATAGCTGAGTTATACGGATTTGTGTAAGTAGATGAATCTAATTTGCTGTAATATAAATTTAACGAAGAGGTAAGGCTCAGAATTTTAAACAATCTGTTTTTTGAAATTAGCTCCAATCCCGCATTCTGTGATTTGGTTACATTAGCTGAAGTGCTTTCCATGATTCCATTATTCACAAAACGTACGCTTTGAATTACATCGTCAGTATTGTGATAATATAATGAACTTGACAACGACTGACCACCTCCACCCCAGGTTTTAATATAGTTTAGTTCTAATGCCGAAGAATACTGAGGTTTCAAATCAGGATTACCGTACGAGATATTGGTAGGATCGGAGTAATTTTTAAATGGATTAATCTGCTGACCACGAGGACGGTTAACACGGTTGGTGTAATTCAATTGCAACTCCGATTCGTTCGGCAAGCTATAAGACAAATATAAGCTGGGGAACAAATGGAAAAACGATTTTGAGGGGATGGTTTGTGTTCCAACCGCATTTGAATCGGTGGATTGTTTAAATAAATCTTCTGCACGCAATCCCGCCTGAAACGAGAATTTATCTATTTTCTGTCCGTAAGTTATGTAGGCTGCATGAACCTGTTCATCGTAGTTGAAACTATCGAAGTATTCAGGAATAGTTTCTCTTGTGTTATCAACTTTCACATTATCGCCATTAGATGTACTGAGTCGATTACTTATTCTACTCTCCCACCCTGCTTCCAGTTTGGTGTTTTCATCAAACTTTTTGGTATAGTCTACTTTGAAATCATATTCCATGTTTCTGGAATCAATAACCTGATTGATAGAACTTTGCTTTAGCTTTAGAGAATCATAACGGTTATAATATGTATCTCCGGTACGGTTGTGATTTGAATAGGAGATTGTTCCGGTGAGGAAACTACCTTTTTTGTCAAAATCGTGACGGTAATCCAGATTCATATTCAGACTCGGACGGGTTCCTGTTCCAGGATTATCCATTGAGTAGTTTTTAAATGGAACTTTTGCCTGGTTTGTAAAGTTATAATCCGAGGAATTATCCTGATGACCATTTCCTGCCATTCCAAAACCCGAAAGACTTAACGTATTATTAGCATCTAAATGATAATCCACTCCTGCACGCATGAATAAGCCCGAGAAACCCATATTATTTGTACTTTTCTGGTGCATAAACGTAGTGTCATTTTTATTTGTCCAGTTTTTACGCTCGGTATCTCCACCTCCCTGAAATTCCATTGCACGATATCCCAAATTTACATAAGCATCTACCTTACCACTGTTGTAATTAATACTTGCACCCAGGTTTTGTCCTAATTTGCCACCATCAGGATAGGTCAGTCCGGCGGAAACACTGCCATAATAACCTGCTTTACGATTCTTTTTCATAACGATATTGATAATACCGGCTGAACCTTCGGGACTAAATTTGGCGGAAGGGTTAGTCATAATTTCAATCGATTCTATACTCTCGGCTGGCATTTGCTGCAACACCTGAGCACGATTGTCGGCTGTTAACCCGGAGGCTTTCCCATTAATCCACACTTCCACATTGCCGTCTTTGCGAAGCGACACATTTCCTTGATTATCAACTGTTACTGAAGGAATATTTTTCAACACATCGGAAGCTGAACCTCCTGCAGCAGCAATATTCTGGTCGACACTGAATACTTTCTTGTCAATTTCAAATCTCATTTGCGAGCCCTGCCCCACTACTTCAACGCCCTTAAGTTCCTTAGAATCCTCGGTCAATGAGATATTGCCAAGCTGTAATACACTTCCTTTCACTTCAACAGGTTTCATTACACTGGCATAACCCACATAAGTGATACGCAGCATGTAGTTTCCGTTTTCAACCGAGGAGATTACAAAACTACCTTTTGTGTCGGTTATTGCCATTGCAATCGGTTTTTGAGTACCCTTTTTAATTAAACTCACATTCACATAATCCAGCGGATTTTGATCGCCGGCATCCACCACCGTACCTTTAATGCTTCCCGAAGCTGCGAAAGCCATTGAAGTAATACTACTCAATAAAATAACTAATACCAAACCAATCTTTTTCATTCAATCTATTTTTTCAAACAATGTTAACTTTCAATTTTTAAGAACAACTTTTTGACACAAAAAAAATGCCAAAGTTTAAACATCTCCGGCATTATTAACGTTTACAAACACAATTAGTAAATTATTGTGAATTAAAAGCTGGGTAGCAGATATTTATCCCGTGATTCAAGAATTTTATCTACTTTGTTTATTTCCAAGAATGTAGTTCCGAAGCCTGAACCAAAGCTACCACTAAGAAAACTTACAAAATCTTCGCTGTTAAGCATCTTTTTCTCAATAAGTTTCTGAAGTCCGGTAATGAAATACTTCTGCGTGTTTCCTTTTTCAGCCTGATACATTGGAAAAACACCGTATGACAATGCAAGTTGACGTATAGTTTGTTGATGATAACAAAGTGCCAAAATAGGATTTGTGCCACGGTAAGCAGCCAGATGAAGGGCGGTCTTACCACTATAAGTATCGGTTATAATAGCTTTTGTTCCAATTTTTGCAGTAGCTTGTACTGCTGCATTAGCCAGAAACGAAGTTAAATCGCTGGTGTCCATGTTTACAGGAATATCATTTTCGGCCATTTTAGTTTTCTCAGCCTCTTCAGCCACTTTTGCCATGGTACGAACTGCTTCGATCGGATATTTGCCATAAGCTGTTTCACCACTAAGCATCAGTGCATCAGTACGATAATAAATTGCATTGGCTATGTCGGTAATTTCGGCACGGGTTGGACGCGGGTTTTTAATCATGGTGTGCAACATTTGAGTTGCAACGATAACAGGTTTACGGGCCACCACGCATTTGCGAATCAAACGACGCTGAATTCCCGGAATTTTTTCCTGAGCAACTTCAATTCCAAGGTCACCACGGGCAATCATAACACCGTAGGTATGTTCCAGAATTTCCTCAATATTGTCGACACCTTCCTGATTTTCAATTTTTGAAATGATTTTTATTTCACTTTTGTGCTCATCTAAAATCTTTTGAATATCAAGCAAATCCTGTTTGTTGCGCACAAACGAGTGGGCGATAAAATCCAGGTTATTTTCAATGGCAAAAACAATGTTTTTCTTGTCTTTTTCAGTCAATGAAGGCAGATTGATGCGCACACCGGGAACATTTACACTTTTCCGGCTTCCTAATACGCCATCATTCAACACTTTACAATACAAACTGTCGTTATCTTTCGATTCAACTTTCAGGTCAATTTCACCATCATCGAACAGAATATCGTCACCTATATTCAAATCGCGCACAAAGAATTTGTAATTTACAGCAATACAATCACGGGTGGAAGTCAGATCGGGATTACCAACCACTTTCACCACATCGCCTGTATGAAGCTCTATTTCATTGTTTTCGGCTATAGTGGTTCTTACTTCAGGACCTTTGGTGTCCATCAGAATTGCAATTTCATTGCTTACAGCACGAACATTATTTATAATTTTCAGAAAGCCTTCACTGTCTAAGTGGGCTGAATTTAACCTTACAACGTTCATTCCTTCGTTGAAAAGCGACTGGATAAAATCTACCTCACAGCATTTATCGCTGATGGTAGCTACAATTTTGGTGAATTTCGACATAAAAAAAAGTGATTATTGATCAAAAAAACTAATTATTGGTAGATGAATTTAGACAAAACAGGTTGTCAGAATTTTAGAATGGCTTCAATAGCCAAACGATAAGAATCCATTCCAAAACCTACTATACAACCCTTACAGGCTTCGGAAAGGAACGAATGATGACGATATTCCTCGCGTTTAAACACGTTAGAAATATGTACTTCGAGTACCGGAACGGTAATGGAACGTATGGCATCGGCTATGGCTATGGACGTGTGTGTATAGGCACCGCCGTTAAGCACAATGGCATCATAGCTGAAACCCACTTCGTGAATTTTGTCGATTATTGCACCTTCCGTATTGGACTGAAAATAATCGAGTTGCACGTTTGGGAATTGCGATTTCAATTCTTCGAGATAGGCTTCGAAACTTTGATTTCCGTAAACTGATGGTTCACGTTTACCTAACAGATTGAGATTGGGACCGTTAATGATTTGAATTAGTTTCATTTTATGCTTTTCGATTTGCGCAAATTGCGGATGGTTATGAACATAATATAAACTGAGGGAATCAGACATACGCCATTAGCCAGAATCATTGGCCAGTCGGGAATCAGGAGACCATAAGTAAACCAAAAAAAAATCCCGAGTGTCATAATGGCATACATTCCAAGCGAAATACTTTGTGTATCACCGGTTTTGATAACTTTAACCGCCTGTGGAAACTGAGCTGTGGCAGTACAAAATCCGGCTATATAGCCTACAATTACGATGTCAAACGTCATGGCGAAATTTTTTGCAAAAGTACAATAAATTAATACGTCTTAAAACATTAGGATACTCTTTAACCATTAAAATACCGAATAAACTCATTTTGAAAAATACAATTAGAGGTATTTGAGGGCAATTAGGTGCAATAAAAGTTTATGCAATGTTTATGTAGACCAATAGATTGTTTAAAACATAGGTTTTACTTTGAAGTGCAATTACATATAACAAAAAGATTAACTGATTTTTTAAATTTGATTGTTGTTAGAAGAAATTGATTTATCTTTGTGCTAATAGTCGTAAGACTTGATAGATTAAAATATTAATAAGTGCCCTATTAGCTAAAATCGCCAATTTTAAGTACACACAAGGCACAAGTGTTCACCATAACGGTGGACTGCTTGTTCATGTGTACGGGTGTTTGGCGATACCTAGCTAATGTGGATATAGTAGTCCACTTTTTTTATTTTATGCAAAAATATTTTAGAAGTCGGTCATAGTATGGCAATCATCGGCTCACCCGTAAAAGTTGTGGAGAAAATAAAAATTAATAATTTTGCAATTGAA
>JBAXMR010000138.1:0-11190 GCA_037134195.1 Paludibacter sp.
GCAAAATTGCTCGGGTCACCCACATCCATGGCATTGGCAATGGTCGAAACCGAAGGACGCGGTGTATAAACGCCGGTTTGCAGGTACTGAAGGAAAATATCGTTACGATTATTGGCAGCAATAAAGCGTTTCAGGGGCAATCCCATACGTTTGCCGAACAATCCGGCAGTGATATTTCCGAAGTTACCACTCGGCACACACATCACCACGTTATCAGCTTTTCCCAACTTTTTCAACTGAGCATAAGCATAGAAATAATAGAATGATTGAGGGAGAAAACGAGCTACATTAATGGAATTAGCAGAAGTCAGCTTCAAAATTGAATTGAGTTCCTCGTCCATAAAGGCTGATTTTACCAAGGCTTGACAGTCATCAAAAGTACCATCCACTTCCAGTGCAGTGATATTTTGTCCAAGCGTCGTAAACTGACATTCCTGAATCGGACTGACCAGTCCTTTGGGATAAAGCACATACACATGAATTCCTTCCACACCCAGAAAACCGTTTGCCACCGCACTTCCGGTATCGCCCGAAGTTGCCACCAACACATTTACAGCCCCACCAAACCTCCCCGTAAGGGAGGCTTCTTTTTGTATAAAATAACCCAACAAACGCGACATAAAACGTCCACCCACATCCTTGAAAGCCAGCGTTGGTCCATGGTATAATTCCAGACTGTAGATATTATCATTTACATGCACCAGCGGCACGTCGAAATTCAGCGTTTCGTACACGATTTTTTTCAGCGCTTTAGCTTCCACATCTTCGCCGAAAAATGCATCAGCAACTATGTATGCCATTTCCTGAAACGATAAAGTTTCAATCGTATCGAAAAACGACTGAGGTAATTTTTTAATCGAATCGGGCATAAACAAGCCTTTATCTTCGGCCAGTCCCTTCACTACGGCGTCCTGCAAACTTACGCCACTCACTTTTTTGTTGGTACTGTAATATTTCATAATAATTCCAGCCCCCTAAATCCCCTCTTAGGGGACTTAAAAAGACATTCTATATATTTATAATAAAAATCAAACTAATCAAAAGTCCCCTTTTTGGGGATTTAGGGGGCTTTTATCAATGTCTGCATAAATTCCATGCCTTTCAGCAATCCATAACTTCCTTTTTCGGCTGCAAACTCATCATAAACCGCTACATCATCAGCCTTTCCACCCGGCCGGTAAATAACAAACGGAACCGGCGAACAAGTATGCGTTTTATACACACAAGGTGTTGGATGATCGGGCAAAATTGCAATGGTTACAGGTTCGTTCCAGGTAGAAACTTCATCAAAAATCGTTTTTACAACACGTGAATCGAGGTATTCGATGGTTTTTATTTTCAAATCCACATCACCTTCATGTCCAGCTTCGTCGCTGGCTTCAATATGCAAATACACAAAATCGTCGGTTCGAAGCGCATCGATGGCTGCCTGTGCTTTTCCTTCGTAATTTGTATTAAAAAGACCGGTAGCACCATCCACATAAATCACTTTTAAACCGGCATAAACACCTATTCCGCGAATCAGATCCACAGCCGAAATCACCGAACCGCTTTTCAATCCATATAGTTCCTGCATGGTTTTCATGGCAGGTTTGTAGCCGGGTGACCATGGCCAGATACTGTTAGCTTTGTCTTTTCCCGCAGTTGTTCGTTTCAGATTAACCGGGTGATTTTCGAGTAGCTCCTGAGAACGAAGAATCAGATTATTCAGTAAATCAGCTGTTTCCTGTGCTTCGTCAGCTTCTGCTTTTATTATTACTTCAGCAAAAGGTGTTCCGGGAACATCGTGAGGAGGCGTGCAAATCAATTGTTTCTTTCCGCCCTTGATTTTCAACAAATGACGATAAGAAACTCCCGGGAAAAAGTTTACCTGCTCATTACCAAGTTTATCCTGCAAAAAAAGAATCAGTTCGGTGGCTTCTTCATTGCTGATATGCCCGGCCGAGTGATTCTTTATTTTTCCATTTTCTATGCAAATAAGATTGCAACGCATGGCCATTTCGCCATCCTCAATATTAATACCCATGCTTGCCGCTTCTAACGAACCACGTCCTTCAAAAACCTTCGGAACATCGTAACCCATTACGCTCATGTTCGCGATTTCACTGCCCGGAGCAAATCCTTCGGGAATTGTATCGAGCAAACCGCTTCGTCCCAATGCAGCAATTTTATCTATGTTTGGCTTATTGGCAGCCTGTAAGCATGTTTTATTTCCAAGTGACGCGATTGGCTCATCGGCCATTCCGTCACCAAGTATAATTAAATATTTCATCAATTTATTATGTAGATCTAAAATTACAATAGCTTATGCCTTGGCAATTTCACGTAAGAAATTTGGACAAAAATCGAATCCGTTTTCCCAAGAAATTCCTCCAAATTCATCTATTTTCACCTGTTTAAAGTAACTAAGGTCTAATAATTTGGATGAAATTCCGTCAGAAATAAATGGCTTAATACATATAATCGCATCTGAGTTGTCAGAAAATCTAACCCAAATATTGTAATTTTCTAATGGTTTAACTTCAATTATTGTTTCCATAAAATTTATTTTAATGGTTCAATAGCTTTCAATTCAGCTTTTTGACGTGCAAGTTCCCAATCCTGCATTAGTTCTTCACGATGTTCATCTGCCCATTCTAAAACCAGAGATTTGGCTCTTTTTGGTAACTCACCATTTAGAATCTGTAATGTTCTTATGTCAATTTCCGCAAGAAACTCACCGTATTTTGCATGAAAATGTGGTGGATTATGTTCGTTGTAATACAGCGCAATAATAATCCCATAAAATCTACTAACTTCAGGCATGAATTATAATATATTTGGACAATTAGTTGTTTTGACTTTTTAAAAAGGTTTACTCCAGAAAATCTTTATAATCCGGCAATGAATCCTCAAACTTCTTAACAGTTTCAGCTAAAGTCAGATAACTTTCACCACCTGCAGCATTCAAATGACCGCCACCGTTAAACAATTCGGCAGCCACTTTGTTTGCCGGAAATGTACCCTGCGAGCGTAATGAGATTTTTATTTTATCGGTATCTTCACGCATAAACACTGAAAAATCAACTCCTGCAATGGATAATGGTATATTTACAAAACCTTCAGCATCGCCATTTTGAAAATTAAACTGATAAAGTTCTTTACTTGTCAATGTGATTAATGCAGTTTTATATTCCGGGAAAACTTTCATTTTCTGGAACAAACAAAATCCCATCAATCGCAATCTATCAGCCGAATACGTATTGAATACCTTTCTGTAAATTTCATCTTTATCAACTCCCAACTTGATTAGTTCGGCAATAATTATATAAATTTCCTGACCATTTGAATTATAGGTAAAACCACCGGTATCGGTCATCATGCCGGTGTAAATACATTCGGCACAGGCCAGATTAATTTCCGAAAAATCACCCAATCGACAGATTAATCGAAAAATTAATTCACTGGTTGATGAAATTTCCGGATATGAAATGGCTATTTTGCAAAAATCCGATGGGTGTAAATGATGATCGACTAAAATCTTAGGAGCTTTTGCATTAATTATTACTTCCTCCATCTTTGCCATTCGTTTAGGCGCATTGAAATCAAGTGCAAAAATCAATTCGGCAGTTGAAATCAGTTCATCTCCTTTTTCCTTATTATTTTCATAATCAAGAACACATTCTGCACCAGGCAACCAGTTTAGAAAATTAGGAAACATAGTTGGAACAATGACTACAGGTTCTTTACCAATTGTCATTAAATAATGCCACAAAGCAAGCGTCGAGCCTACTGCATCGCCATCGGGCCCGACGTGTGTTACAATTACGATTTTTTCAACACTGTCAATCGCCTTTTTTACCTTGGTTATAAGTTCCTCGGCAATAATTTTAGAAATCATTTTTCTGTTTTTTATTTGAATGCAAAAGTAGCAAAAAAATACGATTTTGAGAATACGATAACATTCTGATTCTTAATCTTTAATATTAAGCATAAATGCTCCTTGTTCGGCAATGGAATAAAAGCCAATATTCCGGGTTTTGCAGGTTTTTCGGATATCATCAGTATACCATCGCGAAATACTTTTATCAACAATAATTTTTCGGGGATGTACACAATCCAGAATCTGAGAAATTTTGGGTTTCAATCGGTTTCCAATAACCAGATAATCAAGTTTAATCGGTGTTTGGGTTGTTTTCTTTTTCAGAAAATCATCCCTTAAAATCAATACTTTATTCCCCTCAAAACATCCGAATCCATCTACAAACCAATTTGTTTTGTTTAGAAAAACCGGATTTTCAAATTTTTGTTCATGCCAGTAAGTTTTGGCAATACGCTCAATTTCAGTTGAATCAGTTGAATATACGAAGTTTTTATCATGATTTATGAAACTCACATGTAGGTTTTTTTGACCTGCATAAACAATAATTCGTTTACCTGACAGTGTTTGAACATTTTGTTGAATACTCAGCAAACAAGTAATTAAAAGTGCTGATAATCCTACAAAAAGCGGTGCAAATTTCTTTGAAAAATAATAACCTGAAAGACAGAAAATAGCCAGAAAAAAGAAAATAGATTGATAGAGATTAATCGAAATTTGCCAAACCGAATAGGGAAGATTCTGAACAAACACAATAAAATGATTTAAAAACCAAACGAGCCATTTCAGTATAAATCCCATCCATTCAGATAAATACGGAATCCACGAGACGAAAAACAAGCCGATTGCACCGTAAATTATCCAGGTCGAAACCGGAATCGCAATCAGGTTGGTAATCAGAAAATAATTGGGGAATTGCTGAAAATAATAAAGTGTAAAAGGTGTTGTGCCAAGCTGTGCAGCCACAGAAACCGAAATCATCTCCCACGTAAACCGACTTATTTTATTCGTTGGTTTATAAAGTTTATCGACAATTGGCTGGAAGAAAATAATGCTCAACACAGCGGCATAACTTAGCTGAAAACCGACATCATACAGGAAATTTGGATTGACAACAAGCATTGCAAAAGCCGACATGAAAAGTGTATTGTAAATCTGCGACTTTCGTTCCAGACAAAATGCAAAAGCCACGAAAGTAAACATAACCGCTGCCCGAATAACTGCTGCCGACATGCCTGACAAGAAAGCGTAACCCCAGAGAAACGAAATAACAATAATAGTTTTTAAAATTTTTGTTTTCAGCGATTTATCCAAAAATTTTAATAAAAACATCAAAACGATATACACGACTGCCACATGCATCCCACTGACAGATAAAATATGAACTGTACCGGTTGCACTATAACCTGCACGAATATCGGGCTGTAAATCGTCGGTATAGCCCAGCGTAAGAGCAGCCAGAACAGCAAATTCATCGCCCTGAATTTTGAACTTTTTGAAAATAGCAAGCAGGTAATTTCGCCATTTATCTGCTTCACGACGAATGGAAAAAGCACTGCTATGTCCTGTAATCTGCCAGCTTCCCGTTGAAATGTAAGATGTCGCTCCAATTCCTTGTCGTTTCAGGTAAGTGGCATAATCAAAAGCATCGGGATTCAGCGGTTTTTCTATGGGTGTAAATTCCGCTTCAACCATCAGTCGGTCGCCAAAAAGTAATCGGGATGCAATTTTATCTTTTTGAAAATAGAGAATAGCCTGACCATGAGTTGGTTGCCATTTGGAGTTATAGAATTCCAACACATTGGCTTTGCACATGATTGATTTAGCTTTTTCAACCGGTGGCGAGCAAATATCGATACGATAAATTCCTTTTTGATGCAGTTGGTCGAATGTAGTTGACTTTTCGTTTTCTGAACTCAACACATACCCCAAAGAAAACAAGAATAAAAAAATTCCGCAGCCAAATAGCCAACGGAATTGATATTGAAGTTTCGGAATACGTATTCCAATAGACAAAATGACAAGTACAAGCGACAATCCAATTATTGCCCACAAACCCCACGACGGAAACTCCACAAACCGGTATGCAATAATACCAATTATGAATGGAAGCAACAATCTGAAAAACGGAGTTCGTTGCAGAAAATCCATACGCTTTACATGTTTAGCAATTGATGAATGGTTTCCACCGGATTAGCGGAATTAAAAACAGAACTACCTGCAACCAATACATTCACACCCGCTTCGTAAAGTTTCGGAGCATTTTGAAGATTCACGCCACCGTCAATCTGAATCATGCAGTTGGCGTTTTTACTTTTCATAATTTCACGCAGTTCTGCAATGCGGTCGTAGGTTTCTTCAATGAATTTCTGTCCGCCATAGCCCGCAAACACCGACATTAGCAGCACCATATCCACTTTATCTACGTAGGGTTCGAGCAAGCTGATTGGTATGTCCGGATTTACCGAAATTCCCACTAGAATTCCCTCAGCGCGGATTAAATCAATCACTTCCTGCGGATTTTCGGCCGCTTCGCAATGAAAAGTAAGCATACCCGCACCGGCTTCAGCAAAGCGTTTCACGTATTTTTCGGGATGAACAATCATGATATGCACATCGAGCATTTTAGTGCAATGCTTCCGTACCGCTTCCAACACTGGAAATCCAAAAGAAATATTCGGCACAAACGTACCGTCCATCACATCGATATGCAGCCATTCAGCCTCACTGGCATTAATCATTTCACAATCTGCTTTCAAATTCCCAAAGTCAGCTGCCAGCAAGGAAGGAGATATAATTCGTTTCATAATTATCTGTAATTTAAAATGCAAATATAACAAAAAAAGACTTCCGATATACTCGGAAGTCTTTTTTTTAGTTTAAGAACAATTCAATGTACTGATTTTCTGAAGTTTTCTGTACCCTGTAAGCAGCTGCAAATTGTAAAATTCGGTTCAGTGTTTCTTGTTTGGGTTGCAGTTCAGGAGCACTTTCCAAACGTTTTGTTTTAAATAAATCAGTTTTGTTCGACAGTGTAGTAATTCTTTGCATAGGCACTTATAAAATTTTAGAAGTATATGTCTAAAACGTAAGTGTTTGCAAAATAGTATAAATACAGTTTATAGTTTATAGTTTATAATTTATAATTTTGTGACTATATAACTATTTATCAACTTATTATAAAATTAATCAAAGATTTTATTTAACTAATTGCATTGAAAATTGGAAATTTATTTTATTTCCAGATAAACATCTTTTTCCTGAGCAATACGGCGCATATTAAGTAACGCATAGCGCATACGTCCTAAAGCCGTATTGATACTTACATCGGTTCGTTCTGCAATTTCTTTAAAGCTCAAATCCTCAAAATAGCGCATACGAATAACCTTTTGTTGCGAAGGTGGCAGCAAATCAATCAAGTGAACCACATCGGCTAACACCTGCTCGTTCGAAATAGTTTCCTCAATGCTTTTTTCAGAAAGCTTGGCATTATTAACTATATCATAATCAACAGCATCTGCCGAGAAAGTATTTTCGTTTTTCACGCGACGGAAGTGATCAATAATCAGATTGTGGGCAATACGGTTTATCCACGCCAAAAACTTTCCGGCTTCGGTGTAACGCCCTTGTTGAATGGTTGAAATGGCTTTGATAAAGGTGTCTTGAAAAATATCTTCGGCGAGTTCCCGACTGCGTACTATCAAATAGATGTAAGTGTAAACTTTTGATTTGTAACGCAATAATAAAATTTCAAACGCCTGATTTTCACCTTTTTCATACAATTTCACCAATTCGTCATCGGTTAATTGATTTAGAGTTTTCATTACTTTTAATTTTGAGGTTCAAAGTAATTGTTGTCTATAGGCGTTATAAAATTTTAAGGGTTAATTGAATGATTAGAGTGCAAATATAGTGAATGAAATAAGAAAAAAAAACTTTTTAGCGATTATTTTACAAAAAAAATGTGTTTTTGCTCCGAAAGCCATTAAAATCAGGCATTTATTTTACCTAATTATTACAATTATTTTTCAAATCTTGTTGTTTTCTTCAGAATCTCAATATTTTGTTTTAATTTTTCATATCCGGCACGTTTTAAAGCAGATTTTTTAAAAATCTGATTAAACTTCTCTTTTGAAAGTTGATGCCAGTCTTCAGCACTCCACTCCAATACTGATTCCGTCACAAAACTCTGATTTATTGGTGATAATTCAGTATGTTTGTGTGGTATTGCCCATTTTTTATTCCATGGGCAAACATCTGCACAAATATCGCAACCCAACGCATAATTGGATAACTGTGCATGGAACTGAGAATCAATTCCGTATTTGCTCTCGATAGTGAGGTATGAGAGACATTTTGTTGCATTCAATCCATTAATATTCAATGCATTAGTAGGACATGAATCGATACATCGGGTACAATTACCGCAATGTGAATCTATAGGCACATCGTATTCAGCTTCAGAATTTAGCATTAAAACTCCGATAAAAATAAAGGAACCAAGATGGGGATGAATTAATTGCATATTTTTGCCAATCCAGCCTAATCCAGCTCGTTGAGCCCAACGGCGTTCGAGAACCGGAGCAGAATCGACAAAAGCATGTTGAAAATCGGATGCAACAATTTCAGAACCAAACCTTTCAGTAATTTTTTGTTCGAGTTGTTTAAGCTTTTCTTTTATGAAAAAATGATAATCAACGGCTGAGTAGGCATATTTAGCAATCTGTGGTGCTAAAGGATTTTGTGGCTTCTTAGGAAAGTAATTCAGCAAAACTACTACAACAGATTTACATCCGGGAACTAATTGGCGCGGGTCAGTTCTTTTCTCAAAATTCTGAGTCAGAAAATACATGTCACCATGTTTTCCTTCTGATAACCATTGTTTTAAATATGCAGCATCTTCGGTGAGTTCTTCAGCTTTGGCTATACCGCAGGCATCAAACCCAACCTCAAAGGCCGCTTGCTTGACAAACGATGAAAGCTCATTTTTTTGCATCAGAATTAAATAATTTAGACAGCACAATTGCAAAAAGCGGGTTTAGTCCGAAAACTAACCCCGCTTTTCAAATTAAATTCATTAATTTGTTTTAAACTTATAACTTACTTTGGAAAGCTGTTCGTTAGCTTCAACAATTTTCTTTTTTAAATTTTCTTTGTAAATAGCCAACTTTTCCTGCAATTTCATATCAGATACAGCCATCATTTGAACTGCCAGAATTCCGGCATTTAATGCTCCGTTTATTCCAACCGTTGCAACCGGAATCCCGGGAGGCATCTGAACTATTGCCAGCAATGCATCCATTCCATCAAGTGAAGCATTGATAGGAACTCCGATAACGGGAACTGTTGTCATTGAGGCAATTACACCCGGCAAATGTGCAGCCATTCCGGCTGCAGCAATGATTACTTCAATACCATTTTCACGTGCATTTGAAGCAAATTTTTCCACTTCGCGTGGTGTGCGGTGAGCCGAAAGCGCATTTATTTCGAAAGGAATTTCAAATTCATCAAGCAAGGCCGCTGCTTTTTCCATTACGGGCAAATCAGACGTACTGCCCATGATAATACTTACTTTTGGTTTCATTTTGGATTGGTTGATTGAAGCCCCACCTGACCTCCCCAAAAGGGAGGAAAAAGAGCAGTTCTTTGTAATTAATTATACTATCTGAATCCCCTCTTTTGGAGGAGTTTGGGGAGGCTACCCAATCAATGCTTCATAATCAGCAGCAGAAATCAATGAATCAAGTTGAGTAGCATCGGATATTTCAATTTTCACCATCCAACCTTTTCCATAAGGATCATCGTTTACCAATTCCGGTACATCTTCAAGTTCCTCATTAAACTCCAGGATTTTAGCATCGACCGGCAAATACAAATCCGACACCGTTTTTACAGCTTCAACTGTTCCAAAAACTTCACCCTCTGAAAGTGTTTCGCCAACAGTCTCTACTTCAACGAAAACGATTTCTCCTAATTCGCTTTGTGCAAAATCCGTAATTCCGACATAAGCTTCATTTCCTTCTACGCGAATCCATTCGTGTTCTTTGGTGTACTTTAAATTAGCAGGTACGCTCATAATTTTTAAATTTAAAAGTGGATATATTTTAATTAATTTTGATTGATTTTCAGTTGGCACAAAACAGGATAATGATCTGAATAATTGACCTTATCAATTTTAAAAGTAACCGGAGTAAATGCGCTAGAATCATACAAAACGTAATCAATTCTAAATCCGTAGAATGGTTCTTTAAAAGTCCAGCCAAACCCAAAACCAGTTTCTGCATAAGCATCTTTAAGATTACCTTTCATTTTTGTATAAGCATAAGAACCCGGCACATCGTTAAAATCACCACAAACTATTACTTTATAAGGTGAAAGGGCTATTAATTGAGCTACTGTATCAGCCTGATATGCTCTGAGTTTATATGCAATACCCAGCTTATTCGAATAAAGTAATGTCATGTCAGTCAAATTATCGGCATCAAAACTATCTTTTAATTTTAATGGCATTGACATTTCAGATTCTGTTATTCTATTGGATTCCAGATGATTATTAAACAAGCGAATAGTCATTCCATTAATATTAATGTCTGTTGAAATAGAAATATTAAATCTCGATTTGTATTCTATTCTTTGCCTTTGCAAAATTGGGTATTTTGAGAAAGTAGCTATTCCAAAAAATCTGGAATGTATTTTGGCTTTTATTTCAATATGTTTATATGGATATTTACGAAAAATTCGATACATATCTTCAATTGTTAGATATTGATTTTCCGTACTCACTTCAAATTCCTGAAGGCATACGATATCAGCATTGGAGTTTTTAATATAACATATAACATTATTCCTTTTCTGAGGTGTGTCTTTTACTAAGTTACCACTCATTCTGGTGTTATAGGTCAAAATACGGATTGGAGTAACAACTTTTTTCTGATTAAGGTTTCCAAAATGGAACGGGAAAGTATTACTAATTTGATTAGCAGATAAAAGCATCAAACTTAGTGATACTAGAAAATACCATTTTCGGGTAAAAATCCAAAAAATGATAAAAAAAAGATTTGAAATTATCGTGATAGGGAAAATCAAAGCAAAATAGGCAGGAGCAATAAACTTATCGGGGCTGATAAAAGTTCCAATTAAAGTAATCAGCAAGAAAAGGATTGCAACAAAATTTGCCACAAGCACAAACCATTTAACTAATTTCTTGCCAAACATTAATGAATTAATATTTAATAATCAACAGATTGTCAGTTCTGAATTATTAATTGTGAATCTATTAATTAGAGTTTGTTTATAAAGTACTATATTTTTGCTCGATTATCAAACAACCG
>JBAXMR010000139.1:0-11107 GCA_037134195.1 Paludibacter sp.
CATGGGCTTCATGTTGGGTCTTCGTGCCTCGACCACACGAAGCCCTATGTATTATATTCGAGCCCTTGCCTAACGGCAAATTAATAGGGCTAAATATAACCTAATTATGTATAATATCCGCACAATATCAACGCTTTAGCCCCGCTTCACTGCCCGAAGAATAAGCCCCTAAAGGGAGAGCGGAAAGAATAAAACACCTAATCGGTGAGTTGTTTAGGCGTACCGCCAATATAAGACCTCAAGAGCCCCACCACCCAATAGTTGTGCGGTAAAAGAAAAATATGTCTGGTTTTATTTCCATGTGCTTGCGGTCGGTTCATTCACTTCTCTCATTTCGTTCCGGTGGACGCCGTTCCTTCGTCACTTACCGTCCAACCTCCACTTCATTACGTTCGTTTCATTTCGCCCACCTCAGCACCCCACAGCATAAGTGGTTCAGTCACTCCATGTCACAAATCCACGCAGTCATTTCATTTCGTTTAGCGGCTGTTGTCCACGCTCAATAAATCCACGCTTGCCAGCCAGCTAATTTTCATTCCATTCCCCAACGCCTTGTGCCATTCCGCTTCCTCACCACCTATGCTCAAAATCAACGCTTACCAATGGTATATTTTCTTTCACTGCGACGAGTTCACCCCAATAAGAAAGCCACAAATACCCCACCACCCATAAGGTAGGCAGAAAAAAACATATCGTGTTTATTTCCTTGTGCTTGCGGTATATGATTTCCTTTATCGCTTCATTGCGTTCCGGGATCTTCGCTCGTACCTCGCTTCGCAACCCCTACACTCCATTTTCGCTTCCAATCCAATCATACACCTCAGCACCGCTCGGCTTCGGGAAATACTCATTTCCATTTCGCAAGCTCATTCATTCCGTTTTCCCCAAGCCCTTTTCCAACGCATTTCCAGCGGTATATATTTTTTCTGCGACGAGTTAGCCCCATTTGAAGATAAAAAACCGATTATTTCTTTAAAGGATGTTTACGAACCCAATCAGCCGCCTGTTGTCGTATTTCAAAAGCTGTTTCTCGCTTACCTGCTTTAAGCCATTCGTTAATTTCACTTTTCATAAAATAGACTCTTTTTCCAGTTTTAAAGCATGGAATCTCTCTGGCTGAACATTTCCCATAAATTGTTTGCCTTGCAATGCTTAAATACTCTGCAAGTTGATCAACTGTCATAATTTCGTCCGAGTTTGATACTTGCGATTCAGAAACGTTATTTTTCGAAATTTCAAACAGTATTTTTTCAATCTTGTCTAATCTTTCAATAATAATTTCAAAAGGATTTTCCATAATGCGAATTTTAAGGGTTTATTACTTGAAAACAAATCAACAAAAATATAGAAATTACCTTTAGCGGATAAGCCGAGAATAACTTTTTAGTGTTTATCTCTTCAGTTTTATAAAAGTTATTTCCCGTCTTACCGAGTGTTGGCTGCAAATCTCAAAAGTAGTGCAGATATTCAAAATTGCTTTAGTTACAATCGGCGGAAAAATGAGAATAACTTTTTTCGGGCTCGATGGGACGACCCCAAAAGTTATTTCCCATTTTCCGAGTGTTGGGTGCAAATAATCTCCGGTTCAAGTCATGGATAAGCCTACCATAAGCCCACCCAATAGAAAAAACCTATAAAAAAGTACAGGCACAAAAAAAGCTCCACTTTTCAGTAGAGCTTCATTTGAATTTTGAGCATTTTTTCAAAATACGTTTTTGATCTTCATGCTATTTCCAACAGAGAACACATAATAATTGTCACCTGCTTTTTGAGAAAATTCAATACCCACACAACTCAATAAACTTACACTGTCAGTCATTGTTGGAGTACCTGCCAATGCACTTACTACAGAAACTTCAGGATTTTCACCAGGTACAATTTCAATGTAATCGGAATACGTAACTTTTGAAAGCTCGTTCAAAGTTGGTTCAATAGGTTCGTAAACTTTAGTCAACGAATTATAAGCATAATCCGAAATAACAGAAATTGAATTCACGAAGCGGAAATGAGTTGCACCAGCAGGAACTTTGAGCTGTTCAATAGGTTTGAACGCCTCCACTGTAAGTGTAACGCTGTTTCTTGCTGCATTAGCTACAGTTTCAAACTTTCCGGAGAAAGAGCCCTCAACAGTATTATTCCGGTTGAAATTCAACCCGATTAAATGTTGCGGTACAGCAGTAATCAAAATCGCACGAACACCACGAGCCTCCGATTGATCTTCCAAATTAATTTTCTTAACGATACCAGTTAAACGACCAGTAAACTGAGGGTCGCTCATTTGTTTCATTAATTGAGATTGTCCTGCACGAATTGATTTGCCTACTGTTGCACAGCCTGCAAATTCATTCATGTTTTCACGAGTTCTGACAAACGATGCTCCAGTTTTTATCTGTTCAGCTGTTGCACCACCATTCATGCCGGCAAAATTGCCTTGCATTCCTTTGATTTTAAAGTGACGAATGTCCCCAATCGTCCCTTTGTACTTTACGTGTCCAAGTTGTCTGGCCATGATAATTATATTTTACTATAATTCGACGTTGAATTATATCTGTAAAAATAATTCTATTCAAATAGTACGTCAATAGGAAATAAAATGTAAATCAGCGTATTATAATGTATTTGGGCATTTAGATTAGAGTATGAGTAGATTTTATTCTCGGAATTTGAAATTTTTCAATGAAATTGAAAATTATTGAATTCATTGATACTGATTCAATGTAAGTGCAGGTATATGAAACTTAATGAAATAAATTGCATGTTGTGCAAATGTTGTGCAAATGAGGTAAAACAAAAAGCTCAATCGTTGAAAATCAACTGATTGAGCTTTTTCGGGTACCCAGAGCCGGGATCGAACCGGCATGGAAGTGAATCCACTGGTGTTTGAGACCAGCGCGTCTACCAATTCCGCCATCTGGGCAATTTGGAGCTGCAAAAGTAACTATTTTTTTTGGAAACTGCAAACAGTTTATTAATTCACCATTAATCATTTTCCATTCACGATTCGCAATTTGTTTGTAATCAGTATTTTAGTTACTTGTTTTATTGTATTTTTTTGCTACAAAATCATTCCGTTTGCCGGCAAATATATCATAACGGCAATACCAACAGTCTAGTGAGCCGTTTAGAAGTCGGATACGTTCTGACGGTTTTAGTCCTATTTTATCCAGACATTCTTCGTGTGAACTGATTACCCAGACAGTATTTCCTGCAAATTTATGTTTCATAGTTGTACCCAAAGCTGCATAGAGTCCATAAATATCATCGGATGTAATTCGTTCACCATAGGGTGGATTGGTTACTAACAAACATTCCGATACTGGCGCTTCAAGTTTTTGAACAGACATTAACTGAATCTGAATGTGTTTGGATAATCCGGCACTTTTGATGTTTTGTTCGGCTATTTTTATTGCCAAAGGCGAATTATCTGAGCCATAGATTTTAAAATCAAAAGTTCGTTCGTTAGAATCATCATTGTACAACATGTCAAAAAGTTCACTATCAAAATCTTTCCACTTTTCGAAAGCAAAGGCTGAGCGGTAAATTCCGGGCGGAATATTGAGAGCAATTAATGCTGCTTCAATCAATAATGTTCCTGAACCACACATGGGATCTACAAAATTAGTTTGACCTTTCCAGTCAGCTATGAGAAGCATTCCGGCTGCAAGTGCCTCATTAATTGGAGCTTCAGTTTGAGCTACACGGTAACCACGTTTATGGAGCGATTCGCCTGAACTGTCCAACGAAAGTGTACATTTTTTTTCGGCAATATGGATATTAATAAGCAGCTCAGCCCCATCCAAACGTACTGATGGTCTACGGTCGTATTTTTCTGTAAACCAATCTGCAATGGCATCTTTTACGCGGTAAGCTACAAATTTGGAATGACGGAAGGTTTCTGAAAACACTGTCGAGTCGATGGCAAAGGTTGTATCAACTTCCATATAATCATCCCAGTTAATTTTCTTAATCTGATCATATACTTCATCCGGATTTGAAGCATCAAAGGTCAGAATTGGTTTTAGAATTCGGGATGCTGTACGGCAATACAGATTGGACTTGTACAACATTAACTTATCACCGCTAAAACTTACTGCCCGACGTTGTAGTTGAACATTGTTAGCTCCAAGTTGCATAAGTTCAGTAGCCAACACTTCTTCCAAACCCCGAAAGGTTTTGGCAATCATTTCAAATTCCATAAATATCTATTGTTAGCCCCCTATATCCCACAATTGGGGACTTAAAGATTTAGTTTGTATTGTGTTATATGAAGAAAATAAAAATTTAACGTTCAGATATCCCATAATGGGTTATTTAGAAAGCTTTTACTTTTTCTGTGCCAGTTTTGCTCCGGCAGGTACATCTACATCCACCCAAAGATTACCGCCAATTACCGCACCATCTCCCACAGTTATGGTTCCCAAAATAGTGGAATTAGAATAGATAATTACATTATTACCAATATGTGGGTGACGTGGAATACCTTTAATAGGATTACCATCTTCGTCAAGCGGGAAACTCTTTGCTCCAAGTGTAACACCCTGATACATTTTTACATTATTACCAATGGTGGCTGTTTCTCCAATTACCACACCAGTGCCATGATCAATTGTAAAATACTCACCAATTGTGGCACCCGGGTGTATATCAATTCCTGTCTCTGAATGTGCCATTTCTGTGATAATCCGTGGGATTAACGGAACATCCAGTTGAAGCAGGCTATGGGCAATGCGATAATTACTAATAGCTCTAATGCTTGGATAACAAAAAATAACTTCACCGAAGCTTTTTGCAGCCGGATCGCCGTTATAAGCTGCAATTACATCAGTATGAAGTTTTTCTCTGATTTCAGGAAGTTGTGCAATGAAATCATTCGTTTTTTCGACAGCATCTTGTTCCACTATTCTCATATCATGTGATTCACCATTAAAACTGAAGCAAATTCCTGCTTTTATTTGTTGATGTAATAACAAATTTAATCGTTCAACATTTACGCCTATATGAAATTTCATGGTATGTTCATTTACCTCAGGATCGCCAAAGTAACCGGGAAATAAAACAGATCGGGTAATCTGGACTATTTCTCTCAACACATCTGTTGAAGGCATGGAGTCTTTAGATCCACATTCATGGCACACTTCCCTGAAGCCTTCCGGTTGAGAAAGTTTGTCTATTGTTTCTGATAATGTTTTATTCATAAATAGTTACAAGTTTAAAAAAAGAAGAAATACACTTCACTGCATTTTCTTGACGCTGATAATCAACTCCACTTACAATACAATAGGGTTTGCCAATAAGTTCAATTTCTCGTTTATACCAATCGAAAAAAAACTCTCTGTCAGATCCATGTTCTCTTAACGGGTCAGGCTCCCATGTTAAATCAGGTGTGCAAAGCAAATAAAGGTCAAAAAAACCCACATTCAGCCTTTCTATCAGAAAATCAGGCACTTTAGCATATTTGAAATCGAACCAAACTTTTGTTATAATCAGTTCTGTATCGAAGAAAACAAATTGACTGGTCGGATTTTTTTCAAAATATAATTCCTGTTCAATTTGTATTTGTGCAATGTTGCAAATATCATTGAAGTTGTATGGAACTTTCAGATTCTCAACATATTCCCGTGCATATTCAGTAACGTAATGAGAATCAAAATGTTCAGCCAATGCTTTTGTCAGTGTTGATTTTCCTGTTGATTCTGGTCCTAGTATTGCGATTTTAAACATTATAATGTGAACGGGTAAACAAGTAAACGAGTAGACAAGTCTAACTAGCTCTGACTTTTTATTTATCTTTGCAAGAAAAAATATGCGCAAATTTACGACAATTATTCTGCTTTGCTGTACATTTTCTGCAATAAGTACAGAATTAAAGGCTCAAAATGCCGATATAGATATATTACGGAGTATAAACAGCAATACTTACACCATTGGATTTTCTAAACTAATTTCAAATACGACTACCGAAGTTGCAATTGGAGTTCCGCTTGCAATGGGTGTTGTAGCATTGATTGAAAAAGATGATAATCTGCTGAAAGATGCTATTTATGTAGGAGTGAGTGTTGGTGTTGGAGGGGTAATTACTCAGGCAATGAAATATGGTTTTAACAGACCAAGACCAGCGAAAACTTATTCAGATATTACAGCATACACTTTTGAAACTTCACTTTCATTTCCTTCAGGTCATACATCTTTGGCATTTTCTACAGTTACGGCTTTAAGTTTAAAATATCCAAAATGGTATGTGATTGCTCCCAGTATGTTATGGGCATGTTCAGTGGGTTATTCCCGAATGAATTTGGGTGTTCATTATCCTTCGGACGTATTAGCAGGAGCGGTTGTAGGAGCTGGTAGTGCGTATGTAACTTATCTGGTAAATAATTGGTTTTGGAAAAAAGAGGGAAATAAGAAACTTATTGGATTGCAGGCATATCTTTAATTTGCCAATAAGATAATATGCCAATGTTTTTGTGAATCAAATACTATAAAGATAATTGGCACATTATTAAATTGGCATATTGGCACCTTTAATTATTTTTTTCCACTCCCAATAACCTACTCCTGCCATTAGTGTGTAAATTACAAATAATATCGCTGTTGGATATAATTCTTTGTAAATGTAAAGTCCTATACAAAGTCCATCGACAACAATCCACATCAGCCAGTTCTCAAGGAATTTCTTCGCCAGCATCCACGTTGCAATTACACTTAAAGCACCAACCAATGAATCGGATTTTGGAATTGTGGAGTCGGTATATTTTGCCAGAATCAGATAATAAATCACATATACTATTGTAGTTCCGAAGATAGTAATCAGCCAGTCGCGCTTTGTCATTGCAACAATGCTCAATTCATTTTCTCCTGATTTAGATTTACTCCAGTGAATCCATCCATATATACTAATAAATACATAGTAGAATTGGAGGCTCATGTCGGCATAAAACTTGGTCTGATAAAATACCACGATGTAAAAAAACGAGGAAATAATTCCAAAAAACCACAAACTTACTTTGGCTTTGATAGAAAGATAGAGGTATATCAGACTCAGAATTGCGCCTACAATTTCAATCCAATGGGTTTGAAGATAAGTTATCATGTTCCATGTTTGGCGTTTCGTGTTCCATATTTTGCTAACACGAAACGATGAACACGAAACATTGAACTATTTAAGTATTTTCTCGTAAGCCCCGGGTGTTTGCAGAATTTCGACAGCTTTTTGAAGCGATTCATTGTCGGCATCCATAATCTGATAATATTCATTAATTTCCCATAAATCGCGTGCAACCAAGGCTTTAAGCTGAAGTTTAATGAGCGGTTTTGATATGGCGTACTGCGTGGAATCAATCTTTATTTTTTCTTTTTCAGCAGCAGTTGTGAGTTGACCCATAAAGGTGTCATCAACAGTAAACTCTTTTCTGAATTTATCGAATGTAGTGTATTTTTTCTTTAAATCTTCGCGATTTTTGTCGATATATTGCAGACAAACTTTATTTACAATACCCTGACCCACGAGTTTACGATGTAAAACAGTAAATCTTGTGGTATCCAATGGAACAAAAATATCGGGCATAATACCACCACCACCATAGACAGTACGTTTCAGATTCAATGTCTGATATTTCAATGAATCAGGGAAATGTATGCTGTCGGGATGAAGCAGCTCTCCTTTTTTGAAGCGATCCATCAGGTCATGTTCGTATTTGTCGTAGCCGCCCTTGTATGATTTCTGTATACAACGACCTGTAGGCGTATAATAGCGAGCAATCGTCAATCGCATCATCGAACCATCAATTAATGGAAACTGGTTTTGTACCAAACCTTTACCAAATGTGCGTCGACCCACAATGATGGCTCTGTCCCAATCCTGCAATGCTCCTGAAACAATTTCGCTTGCCGAAGCTGAGTATTCATCCACAAGGAAAATCAGCTTACCTGTTTCGAAAACCCCACTTGCCGTTGAAGTCTCCACATTTTTAAGTTGATTAAGTCCCTGTGTATAAACAATCAGTTTGTTTTTCGACAGAAATTCATCAGCCAGCATTTTAGCAGCATTCAGGTATCCCCCACCGTTACTCTGAAGACTGACAATCAGACTTTTCATACCTTTCTTTTGCAGTGTGGCAAACGCTTTCTCAAACTCCTGAACCGTAGAACTTCCGAATTGATTAATTTTTATATAACCAATGTCTTTGCCAATCATATAAGTGGCATCTACGCTGTAAATTGGAATTTTATCACGAATAATTTTAAACTCCATCAATTCCGGTTTTGAACCGCGACGAACTTTAATAGTCACTTCTGTTCCTTTAGGGCCTCGTAGTTTTTTATAAACATCCGATGTTTTAATCTTAATACCTGCAACAAGAACATTGTCAATAAAGATGATGCGGTCACCGGGTAAAACTCCTACTTTTTCAGCCGGACAACCCGCTATGGTTTGAATCACCAGAATTGTATCTTCCATTTGTTGAAATTGGATTCCGATACCAAAAAAACTTCCCACAAGCGGTTCATTGATACGTTCAATTTCTTCGCGAGGAATGTAGGACGAATGTGGGTCGAGTGCTTTTAAAACTGATTCAAGAGTAGATTCAATCAGTTTTTTATCGTTTATCGTATCGACGTATAAATTGGAAATAGCTGTAAGTGCATTGGTTAGTTTTCTTTGTTGCAACTGTGAAATACCCTGTGCCGAAAGCATTGAAGCAAGAATTGTGAATATAAAAAGAAGACTGAATTTTCTCATGAATTATTATAAATTAATTTTGGAAGGCAAAGATACAATTTAAACAATTAATAATTAATAATTAATAATTAATAATTGCCAACAGAGGGCAAAATTACTAAAAAACAACATTTTAGTTTATCTTTCAACTTTAATTTGCCGGTATAAATTCTCCCCGGCAGTCAATTGTTCCGTTGAGCAATTTTTGATATTGGCAATGTTGCTGTAAATTTTTTCTATCGAAATATTACTTTCATCCGTTTCAACAAAAAGTCTTTCTATAGGTGTGAGGCGTACCGATGCTTCGTTGAAATGTTCACCAAACGACAAAGCACAACCTGATTTCAAGACTTGCTCTGCAAGTTCGGGCTTGCCTCTGAAACCGTGAATAATCCAGAGTTGTTTTGGTTTTAGTTTTTTCCTCAAAACGAAAAGTTCGTTGAAAGCACCCACACAATGAATAATCAACGGTTTGTGATATTTCTCAGAGAGTTCGATTTGTTTCCTGAACAACTCATGCTGAATTGGTAGTGATACTTTACTGTTTTTGTCGAGTCCACATTCGCCTACACATACGATTTTATCTTTATAAAGTAAGTTTTCTAAACTCAAAATTTCTTTTTCCGAATTATCGTTAATATACCATGGGTGCGTGCCAACAGAATACAACCCTTTAACTTCAGAATCTAAAATCTTTTGGACATCTTCAATATTTAAATTAATAATCGTCGGAAAAGCTGAAGAAGATTGATTATGTGTATGGATATCAACAAACATTTGAATTGAAAGAATTTAATTTCACGAACAAAGATATGCATTTTCAATTAGAATTTATTCATTATTAATTTGTTTATCGTATCTTTGCACTCCAATTTTGAAATAATAAAAAAAACAATAAAAACAGGATTTAGAATGGAATTATTCAGCAATTTAGCTTATAAAGTGGCCGATATGTCGTTGGCCGAATTTGGTCGAAAAGAAATAGAATTAGCCGAAAAAGAAATGCCGGGTTTGATGGCTTTGCGTGCAAAACACGGACAGCAAAAACCGCTGAAAGGTGCACGTATTATGGGTTCACTTCACATGACAATTCAAACTGCCGTATTGATTGAAACATTGGTTGAACTGGGAGCAGAAGTGCGCTGGTGTAGCTGTAACATTTATTCTACGCAAGATCATGCTGCTGCTGCTATTGCGGCTGCCGGAGTGCCTGTTTTTGCCTGGAAAGGTGAAACACTGGAAGAATACTGGTGGTGTACGCTTCAGGCGCTGACTTTCGAAGGTCACAACGGCCCAACAGTGATTGTGGACGATGGCGGTGACGCTACCATGATGATTCACGTGGGTGGTGCTGCCGAAAAAGATGCTTCGGTGCTCGATAAAGCGGCCGGAACTGATGACGAACGCTTGTTATATGCTATTCTGAAAGATGTGTTGGTTGAAGATAAGGGCATCTGGGGTCGAATGATTCCGGGAATACGTGGGGTTTCGGAAGAAACTACTACCGGTGTTCACCGTCTGTATCAGATGCTGGAAGAAGGTTCATTGTTGTTCCCTGCTTTCAACGTAAATGACTCGGTTACCAAATCTAAATTCGATAACCTCTACGGCTGTCGCGAATCGTTGGCTGACGGCATTAAACGTGCCACTGACGTGATGCTCGCCGGTAAAGTGGTGGTTGTTTGTGGTTACGGTGATGTGGGTAAAGGTTGTGCCAAATCAATGCTGGCTTATGGTGCGCGTGTTATTGTCACCGAAATTGATCCGATTTGTGCTTTGCAGGCTTCGATGGAAGGTTTCAAAGTAACAACTGTTGAAGATGCGTTGGCAGAAGGAAATCTTTATGTAACTACAACAGGAAACAAAGATATTATCCGCATAGAACATATCGCGAAAATGAAAGATGGTGCAATTATCTGTAACATCGGACACTTCGACAATGAAATTCAGGTGGAAAAACTGAAAAAATATCCGGGCATCAAACTGGTAAATATCAAACCACAGGTTGATAAATATATTTTCCCTGACGGACACAGCGTGCTGTTGCTTGCCGACGGTCGTTTGGTGAATTTGGGTTGTGCTACCGGTCACCCATCGTTTGTGATGAGCAACTCGTTTACCAACCAAACACTAGCTCAGATTGAATTATATACCAAGGATTACCCTGTTGATGTATATCGTTTACCAAAACATTTGGATGAAGAAGTGGCACGTTTGCACCTTGATCAATTAGGTGTTAAACTGACTGTTCTGACTCCCGATCAGGCTGCTTACATTGGTGTGGATGCTACAGGACCTTATAAACCGGAACATTACAGATACTAAGATAGTTTATAGCATTACAGATTGGAAATACCAATCTAAAAATTAAAAGAAACAAAAGAAAAG
>JBAXMR010000140.1:0-10826 GCA_037134195.1 Paludibacter sp.
TTGCAGGTGATACCAATACTGGTATAGTCAGAGTTGCTGGTGTTGTAAAACTTCTATATGAAGCATAGTTTGATGAACTACTTGCAGTTCCTGCTTTTACTGACCAATAATAAGTTGTGCCGGGAGTTAATGTTGTTGTCCACGTAAAGTTAGAAGTAGTTGGGGTATTGTCATTTAAAACTATACCTGTAGAAAAACCGGCTGATGCTGTCCAGCCCGAAGAACTTGTTGATACTTGTATCCGGTAATTTGTTGCATTGGAAACATCATTCCAGTTAAATGCAATTGGAGAAGTGATATTGGTAGCTGCGCTGGCAGGTGATACTAATACAGGTACTGATACTTGAGCTACTGTGAATGAAGTAAGTGAAATGAAAAATATGCTATAAAAAATGACAAATAATTTCTTTTTCATATATTGTACTTTATTTTTTCCCCTACTCTTCTTCGGCTTTTCGGGTACTGCCGTATATGCAAATCGAGGGTTTCGCTTTAAGCGAAGCCCTCGTTAGAATTAAACCTACAAATTAGTCGTTTCCTCCGTCACATTACCCGGAAGATCACTGGCACGGATTACGATACGGTCACCATCTAATGAAGCATTTTCAGTTGTGGCGGTATAAATCCAGTCTACGCCATTAGCACTAAGCACGGCAAGTCCATGTTCCACTTCAGTACCATCGGCATTGTAAATAGCCACACTAACTTCCATAACTTTAAAATCATCAGTAGCACGGATAGTAATTGTTTCACCTACTTTTCCAGTGTATTTACTTAAATCAACATCCTTAATGTCAGGTGCATGAAAGAAATCGGCTACTGCTACATTGTAAGGAGTCTGGTTTTCGGATGCAGCCTGCGCATAACCTGCCTTTTTGATTGGGTCGGCTACCGCTGCTTTGGCATAAAGCACTGCTTCCTGAAATTTACCGATATGTTCTTTTTGTCCTTCGGACATTTCGCCCGTACGAGCTTTAGGTTTGGTGGATACAAAAGTTTTACCACCCCGACTGCGAAATACAATCATATCACCTACTAATCCTGTTAATCCGTGCGTAAGCACATTGTTTTTTGATTCTGCCATTGTTGTAAACAATTAAAAATGAATAATGAATTTTATATAGTTTTCGAAAACTCAACTTTTATAATGTGAACTGTCAACTAACCTTATACTCTATCTATCCTCTATCTATTGTCTATGCTGTGCCTTATTCAATAATACCTTTCAACTTGCAATCAAAATAATAGCTTATTTTATTTTTGGATTGTAGAAGTACTTATGCAATTTTATTACAAAAATATAGCAATAATTTTGCATATACAAAATATGTATTTTTGAATTGTTCAATTCAAAAATACATATCACTGAAAATCAAAAGAATAAAATTTTTAGAAGCTAATTTTGGGGCAGATCAATATTGTTGCGGAATTGGGCTGGGGTCATTCCGGTTTGTTTTCGGAATGCTTCAATAAATACCGAATCGGAGTTAAAACCAACGGCATTTGCAATAACTGATAGTTTATGGCAACGAACAATATTGTTTTTGTCGGATAAAATCTGAATAGTTTCCTGAATCCGGTATTTATTAATCAAATCATTGAATCGGATATCCCGATTACTCATTGCCCTGGATACATATTCCCGGTTTGTATTCAGTTCTTTGGCCACGAGCTCTAATGTCAAGTCGTTTCGCATAAACTTTTTATCTGTTTCCAACCAGTTAATAATTTTCAGATAAAGTTCGTCCGACTTGTCGGTATGCGTTATACGTTTGTTTTTCTTAATCTGTAAATCTTCATTCATCACTTCGTTTAATTTACGCTCATCGGCAATAACCTGAAGATTTTTAAGCACCAAACTTTTTAAGGCTTTGGTTTTTGTTTGTTGAAGTTGATAAATAATAATTGCAAGAACTAATAAAACAGAAAAAACGATTACCACCAAACTAAGTGTAATTTTTACTCTCTTTTCTCTTTCTTTAGCTTGTTGCAAATGGGTGGATAATGCTGATATTTTGATTTTTGAATCGAAGAAAGCTTTAGTCGTTTTACTTTCCGACAGGTTAATACTATCAATCTGCATTTTAGCGGAGTCCAGGTATTGATAGGATAAATCTGCCCAATGAAGTGAGTGATAAATATGAGCATATTCGTTATAAACCTTGTATCTCAGGCAATATGGCATATTTTTAGTCAATAAAACTCTTGCCTGAGTAACATAATATAATGCATTCATATTATCGCCGGTAACTCTATTGATTGAAGCAAGATTTACAAGTGCATTCATTTTTCTGGAATCAGCCGAAACATAATCTGTTGGAATGTCCACTGTTTTTCTAAACATACCGGCTGCTTTTTGATAGTTTTTTAGCTGATATTCAATTTCTCCCTGATTGTTATAAGTGAGTGTTCTCATTTGATTGTCGTACACATCCTCAAACCTTGGAAGATATTTCTCGGCATACAATTGGGCATTTTTCAACTCTTTTGTCTGTAGATAATAGTCCGTAAGATTCACATAAATATAAAAAAGTTCTTTTCGGTCATTGCAAGTTAATAGTAATTTTTCCGCTTCTTTAAAGTTTCTCAGAGCCTCAGAGTAGTTTTTTACGTTCATGTAATGTCTGCCAAGCAGCTTGTAATTAATTGCAAGACTTTTGTTAAGTTCACATTCTCTAAAGTGCTTTGACGATAGCTGTAACCAGTTTAATCCTGTTTCATAATCATCTAAATTTAAAGATATTCGTGCCAATATTCGCTCATTCAGAGCCAAGGCAACTTTGTCAGGATGGCTATAAAAGGTTGTTTTCAACAATATTTCATAAGCCTGATTATAGTCCTTCTTTCTGAAAAGAATAAGTCCTTTGATACTTTCGTACCAAAATTTTTTCAGCTCATTCGTAGGTTGTTCTAATGTGTTGACAAGTGCAAAAGCTTGATTTATTTTCTCCGATTCGCTTAGTGCCGCTGCTTTGAAAAGAGTATTAATGTATCGCTCGTCTTTTGTGAGTGGCAGTTTACTCAGACTATCTGAAAGATATATCAGCTGTTGATTTTGATTTTCTGAATAAAAGACATCGGCAAGTTTAGATACAGTGGGTGGAAGTTTGGTTAATTTGCTTGAACACTGCATAAACATCACGCAAATTAGCAGGGAAGTGCCTATTGAATAAACAAATTTTTTCATCAATACATATTTTAAGCAGTTAATAAATATGTTGACTAGTTGTTCATGAGTTCTGACATTCTATGTGCAGCCCGTTTTGCAGCTCCCGTTTCGCCTAATGATTCCTGAATAGAAGCATAACCATTGAGCATGGCATTTCGGTAAGTTTGATGATAAAGGAGTTTTTCCAGTTCATTCGTCACATTTTCAACCGTGAAGTGTTGCGCCACCAACTCTTTTACCACTTCTTTTTCGGCTACCAGATTTACCAGCGAAATAAACGGAACTTTAATCACGAATTTTCGCAACCAGGAAGCTAATTTTCCAAAAATAACATGATATACCACCACCTGGGGAGTACCAATTAAAGCAGTTTCGAGAGTAGCTGTGCCCGAATTTACTATAGCAGCACTTGAATGTTGAACCAATTCGTAGGTTTTTCCAAAAATTACCGGGATATTTTTACCACTCACAATATTGTAATAAAACAGAGGATCAATTCCGGGAGCACCGGCAATTATTACCTGATAATCTTTAAAT
This sequence comes from Paludibacter sp., assembly GCA_037134195.1. Lineage (GTDB taxonomy): Bacteria > Bacteroidota > Bacteroidia > Bacteroidales > Paludibacteraceae > Paludibacter. The sequence continues at coordinate 3,707 of JBAXMR010000140.1, forward strand.
AAAGTTGCCGAATCAATCATACGCTGTAAACAAGCTGATATTTCCTGCTTGCGGCTACCAGCCAAAATGGCAATAATTGGTTTTTTATTCAAATTGTTTTGTTCGCAGAACTCTTCAAATGATTGCTTCTGATTCGGGCGGGCAAGAATTGTCTCAAGGGTTGGATTGCCCACATATTCAACCAAATAATTATGTTTGGCATAAAACGCTGTTTCGAATGGAAAAATAGTAAACATTTTATCCACATACCGTTTAATGTCTTTGATACGATATTCTTTCCACGCCCATATTTTTGGTGAAATATAATAATAAACCGGAGTTTTAAGGTTCTCTTTTACAAATTCAGCAATTCGCAAATTAAAACCAGGGTAATCAACCAAAATAACCACATCGGGTTGAAAATTCACTATCGCTTTTTTGCAGTCGTTTATATTGCGAAGTACAATTGGTGCATTTTTAATAACAGCCCAGAAACCCATGAAAGCCATATCGCGGTAATGCTTTACCAGTTTTCCTCCCTGAGCATGCATCAAATCGCCACCCAAATAGCAGAACTCAGCTTCTGAATCCAGCTTTCTCAGTTCATACATCAAATTTGATGCATGTAAATCGCCCGATGCCTCTCCGGCTATGATAAAGTATTTCATGTTTGGTTGATTAGTTGATTAGTTAATTAGCTAATTGGTTGATTCAATCCTGATAATGAGTACTTGTTTCCCCGTCTCCTTGTCTCCTTGTTTCCTCGTTTCCTCGTTTCCTGTCTCACATCATAAAAAAACTTGAAATCAAATAAGGCATTGCGCCAATCAGAATCCCGGTTGCTATTCTGAAACTATCAGATTTATAAAACACAAAAACCAGAATCAAATCTGGCATTATTGACAATATAAGCAACTTACCCATAATTACTCCCGGCCAAATTTCCTTAATAGTTTCAATAAATGATAAGTTATTTGGATAAAACCGGTGCAGATACATCCACATAAACACTACCGGTAAAATAAATCCGGGGATAAGACCGTAAACGAATTTATTGAAACGTTCCACTTTGGTTATCGGTTAATTAGTTGATTGGTTGACTGATTTAATACTTAACTTTATAAACTTTCAAACTTTACAAACTTTCAAACTAAATAGCCCAGCCTTTTATTGTTTCCATAGCTTCATAAGCTGTCAAATCAATCTTTGTAGGTACAATTGAAATGAAATTGTTCAAAATAGCCCATTCATCAGTATCTTTAGCATCAGGCTCATTATTTTCAAAATATCCGGTCAACCAGAAATACGATCGACCTTGCGGATCGGTTCGCTTTTCGTATTCTTTCACCCACTGACCATCGGCCTGACGAGCAACTCTTATTCCTTCAATATTAGCTTTGGGAGCATTCACATTCAGACAAACCCCGCGTTTCAAACCGTTTTTCAGTGCTTCGTTGGTAATTTTCAGAATATAAGGTCCGAAATGACTAAAATCTGCTTCAAGAGAATGTGTATCTATTGAAAAACCTATTGACAAAATACCATTTTCACATCCTTCGAGTACCGCACCCATGGTACCTGAATAAATCACATTTATCGCTGAATTATTTCCGTGATTTATTCCAGAAACTATTAAATCTGGTTTGCGTTCAACAATTTCATTCAATGCCAACTTCACACAATCAGTTGGAGTACCTGTACAACAGTAACGCTTTAGACCATCCTCCTCCTCTATTTTTTTGTAGCGAATAGGATGAGTAACCGTGAGCGCATTTGATTGTGCCGAACGAGGGCCATCCGGTGCAACGACAATAACATCGCCAATTTCCATCATTAAACGGGTCAACACGATTATTCCGGGTGCTTCATGCCCATCATCGTTGGTAATCAATATGTAGGGTTTAGTCATTTTATAATTCATAATTCATAATTCATAATTTTATTTATATATTTAACTTTCTAACTTTTTACTTTTTTACTCTCCATACAGTTGCCGACAAAAAAACACTTCCCAATAAAATAAAGTACACTATATCCCTTGAGTCAATCACACCACGACTCATTGATTTATAATGAGCATAAATACCAAGAATATCAAGCAATTGAATGGATTGACCGGAAGTGAAAAATCCCGCTAAAACTTCAAAACCATAGAAAATAAAAAAGGAAATAACAACTGCTACAATAAAGGAAATAATTTGATTGGACGATAAAGCCGATGCAAAAGTTCCAACTGCCACATATACAGCTGCAAGAAAAATCAAACCTATAAATGATCCCCAAAAAGCTCCGGAATCAATATTTCCAACCGGTTCGGCCAAATATGAAACGCTGAAATAATACAATATAACAGGTAAAAGTGCCACGATAACCAACAACCATGCTGCAAAATATTTTCCCAAAACAAGCTGACTCTTTGAAAGTGGTTTGGTAATCAGTATTTCCCATGTTCCGGTTTGTTTCTCTTCTGCAAAAAGGCGCATAGTTACAGCAGGACAAAGCAACAAAAATAACCACGGTGCAAGGTAAAAAAGCCCATCAACATTGGCATATCCATTATCCATCACATTGTATTCTCCGGGAATTACCCACAGGAATAATCCGGTGATTGTCAGGAAAATTCCAATAACAATATACCCGGTTGCATTGCTAAAAAATGCCCTTAATTCTTTTTTTAAAACCGAAATCATATTCTTAAACTATTTGCAATCTGTATATGAGATTTATTTTGCTATTTTTGCGTTGTCAAAGGTAACCAAAAAAATTGAACCCGATACCATTTAAAAGTGATGATTTTATGCGATACAAGCTTCTATTCCTACTGATTATCTTATGTTCTGGCTTAATTTCTGCACAGACTTATGACAACTACAGCATTAAATTACAGGGCATTTACGGAAATATTTTGCCTCATGATTCGCATGTTAAAGCTCTAATCATGAGTCCGGTTAAGGGTGCTGAATTGTCTGTTGAATTTCAATCAATGAACGAAAAACCATGGTATCAGTTTAATGGATTTCCAATAATCGGGGTGGGAGCAGTATGGCTCAATTTGGGGAATAATGAACAATTAGGAGATGCCTTTGCAGTATATCCATACGTTTCGTATCATATTATTAATACTGATTTTCTGAAAATGAATTTCAAAGGTGGAATGGGTATTAGTTACCTCACCAAAACATATTACAATACAAATACCGATTTGCTTGGAAATGTATTACCATCATTAACCGGAACAAATGGAGCAATAGGTTCAAATCTAAATATTTATTTTTCAGCAGGGGCAAGTGTTGAAATTCCATTGAATAATGCCTTAAGTGTAACCGGTGATTATACCTGGAATCACATGTCGAATGGAAGTGCTGTAGCTCCCAATTCCGGATTGAATTTACTGAATGGATTTGTTGGGATAAAATATTCTCCAAATTATAAAAGTTTTCACAGTCCACAAAAACAAAAGTTGCAAGAAATTCCAAAGAAACTCAGTTTTGAAATAATAGCATCGGGAGGTTTCCGTCAATTATATTATCTGGATAAGAAAACCTTTCCAATTGCATCGGTGGTTGCAGGATTATATCATCCAATTACTGACTTTTACCGTATGGGAGTAGCTTTCGATGCTTTCTACGATGGAGTATTTGATGGGAATACACAATTTAAACGCTATTACATAACAAGCAATGATTTGAAAAATAAATTTCGTATTGGGCTATCGTGGCAACATGAGCTATTGCTTGGCAGGTTGATTGGTGGATTTGATTTTGGACTTTATTTATATGACCCATTGAAAAACCAATCACCGTATGATAAGGCAAGTGTAGGAACTTTGAATAAAGGATTAATTTATCCTTATAATATCGACTCTGAAGATGGTTGGTTTTATACCCGTGCTACGTTGAAATATGCTATCAGCAAGCATTTCTTTATTTCTACCGGATTAAAAACTCACCTTCAAAAAGCAGAATTTATTGAATGGGGATTGGGATACAGACTTTAGGAAATTATTACAAAAAGCTTGAAAATGAATTCTATTTTCCAATTACTTCCGACAAAAGCGCATCCAATAATAATGGAATTTCATCCTTAGCAATTCCATTAGCTATAAGATAGGATTTATCTTCGTTGAAACTTGCCAAAAAGAGATCCCAATTACTCCCTGGAATTTCAATGCTTTTTCTATAATATCTGATAGCAACCGTATGTTCCCCCTGACACCATGATATATGAGCCATATTCATAAAATCATGGGAATTAGGATCTGAGTCAATAAGTTTATCTGAATAATAGGCAGCTTGTTTGATATTTCCGGTAACAAATGAGCACCAAGTAATAGCTCTCCATATTTTTGGATTTTCACTCCCAAGAGCATCCAGTTTGAAATATATATTCAGAGCATCTTTGAACTTTCGCAGTTCAACATAACAATGAGCAATTTGCATTAAAACAACATGCTGATCCGGAAGCAAATAATCAACGCGTTGATAAAATTCCAATGCCTTTTCATAGTTTCCTGACAATCGATAACAAAGAGCCATTTTACGAACGGTCCAAATATCATCCGGCTGAATGATATCTGCTTTATTATATGCATCCAATGCTTTGGCTAATTGCGAAGTTTGCTGATACATATAACCAATTTTCTGATATAGAGCTGCTGTCGGTTGAGTTTCGTACTGAATTTCATCAAACAATTCTAAGGCTTGAATATAATGGCTTTTTAAAAAATAATACTCAGCAATATTTGTTTTGAAGTTGCTGTTTCCGGCTAGAATATCAAACAAAAATGAATGATGCATAGAGAGAGAAAAGCCAAACATATCCGAAAAATCCGAATGTTTGGTAAATAATTTAAAAAAACGGAATAAATCCTGAATATATTGCTTAGAGGTATTCTTTGAAGCTTGGTCAGGATTTAGAATAGCTTCATCGTTCATCATTTCGGCCATTTGATCTGCCTCTGTTTTGAATGAGTTTTTCAATCTGTTTCGCTGTGATTCGGGCATTTGTAATATGCTTAAACAGAATGAGTATTTGTCGGAATTACACATCACGTTGTTTTCGATAAATGCAGTGATTAAGGATTTATCTTCTGTTCTGAATAATTCATTTACTGCTGAATATTGAGGGTCGAAAGGCAAAAACCAATTGCTTGGTTCGGAAAAGAAAGAAAAATTCTTTAACAATGAAAATGTACTCATGTAAACATCAGCACCTTCCAACTGCAAATCGCTCAGTTCTTTAAGTTTATCAGAAATTCCACTTTTATCCAAAATTTCCTGCCATTCAGGATTCTCCTCATTCAACTCATCGGGATTAAGCAGGCTTTCATTATCCATTTTGTCCTTCATTAACGGACTTATTTTCATCATTTCGGGCAGTATTTCTTCCTGCATTTTTTTTGATATTTTTTCAGTCTCAGCTGTTGAAATTATCTGAATAATAACATTTTGAAGATTTTCTACTATATGACTATCATCGGTTAATAACACAAGCCGGTTTCTAACGGATGGAAAATAAGGCAGGAATCTGTTATAGCGTGCCATTATAAAGGCAAGTCCAACCATGGCCCTTTGTCTAACTATCTGGTTTTCTGACTGGCAGGCATCAAAAAGCATCAGTATTTTGCTTTCATCGAACAAGCGCCAAAGGTTCAAAGTAAGTGCTGAAATTATAATTGATTTCTCAGAATTACCCTTGTATTTTTTATCAAGAATTTGATTATACAGGAACTTATTTTCAGCTTTGTAAGTAGTAGTCAACCAGAATAAACGAAACAATTCAGGTAATAGAAGTTCGTAATTTGAACGTAACCGTCTCAATTCAGTTTCATGATTCACATCAGAATTCATAAGCATCTCGGACTGACTATGAAAATACCTAAGTGAATCAATTAATTCGGTGTCTGAATTATAATGTTTGGTGAAAGGATAAAAGCGTTTTTGAGAGTATTCATAATTTGTTGAGTTACGAAATAACAATTCTTCGCGCAACTCCGAACTCAAAACAAATAATCTGGCAATCAGCTTATTATAAACAGATTTTCTTTCCGGATCATCAATTCCTGTTATATAGTATTGAAGTAAAAAATGATAGTTTTGTTGTAAATCATTCAATCGGTCATTGTATTCACCTACCTGCAACTCATTGGACAGGACAGCAATTTTATTTATTGCATTCCTGACTTGTCCTGAAGTAAGAAAGTGTGCTACAGAGTTGTGAGTAGCATGAATCTGAGCGGAGTCCATAATCAACCCATTTTGCTAATTTTTCTCAATCGTTCCTCATCAATAATTTTCAGTTTTCTTCCATCCATTGCAATAATATATTCGTTAACGAAATTTGACAAGGTACGAATAGCATTAGAAGTAGTCATATTAGATAAATTGGCTAAGTCTTCACGGGAGAGATAAATGCTAATTGTAGCTCCATCTTCTTCCATACCGTAATTTTTTCTTAGCAGCAATAAAGCCTCAGCCAACCGACCACGTATATGTTTTTGAGTAAGATTTACAGTTCGGGCATCTGAAGCACCCAAATCTGTTGCGAGTTCTTCTAAAAATCGATAACAAAAAGCATTGTTGTGACGCAAAATAGATAAAAAAATATCTGCTTTAATCATGTAAACAGTTGAGGTTTCAAACGCAGTAACATTGGTGTTGTAACTTTCGCTGGAAATGATTGCTCTGTAGCCAAAACTTTCGCCCGGTTTCAACATTCTGATAATTTGAGAACGACTGCCAACTCCTTCTTTGAACACTTTTACTTTTCCCCCGGCCAATATCATCATGTGTGTTGGAACTTCGCCCTCACAATGTATCATCTCATTTTTCTTGAAATGATGAATTGTGTAATTATTCCTTACAAACTGCCTTTCGTCAGGAGTCAACACATCCCAAACCGAGAAAACTTCTTCAATGGGTTTAAGCTCCGAAATGTGTTTCTTTGCCATAATTTTCAGTAAAATATGTTTGACAACAATGTTATAAAGCACAAATTTAGTGATTTTTTGATACATACAATCAAAACTCCAAAAAAAAACAATTTATTTTGTTTTTAATCAGTTTTTGAATAACTTTTATAATTCAGGAATCAATGTCGTTTAGTTAGTGGTTCATTATAATCTCTTGTAATTCATTGAGTA
>JBAXMR010000141.1:0-10761 GCA_037134195.1 Paludibacter sp.
GGAGCTTCAACCGGCGAAAACGAAGCAATTGAACTTCGCGACGGTGATAAAGGTCGTTACCTCGGTAAAGGCGTTCAAAAAGCAGTAGCTAACGTAAATAATGTTCTTGCTCCAGCCTTAATTGGTATTAGTGCCTTGCAACAACGTGCCATTGACAAACTGATGATTCAGCTCGATGGTACAAAAACCAAATCAAAACTGGGTGCAAATGCCATTCTGGGTGTTTCTCTGGCCGTGGCCCGTGCTGCTGCTTCATATCTCGATTTGCCATTGTATCGTTATATAGGTGGAACAAATGCTTTTACCCTTCCTGTTCCGATGATGAACATTATCAATGGTGGCTCACACTCCGATGCGCCAATTGCTTTTCAGGAATTTATGATTCGTCCTGTTGGAGCAGTTTCGTTCAAAGAAGGCTTGCGCATGGGTGCTGAAGTGTTTCACTCATTGAAAAAAGTGCTTCATGACAAAGGTCTCAGCACCGCTGTAGGTGATGAAGGTGGCTTTGCTCCTAACCTTGCAGGTGGAACGGAAGAGGCCTTGGAATCTATCCTTACCGCTATTCGTAATGCAGGTTACAACCCGGGTTCGGATGTAACTATCGGGCTGGATTGTGCTTCGTCGGAATTCTACAAAGACGGTGTGTACGACTATTCTAAATTTGAAGGTCCAAACGGTAAAAAACGTTCATCGGCTGAACAGGCTGATTACCTGGCTGAACTGGTTGCTAATTATCCTATTGACTCAATCGAAGACGGTATGGGTGAAGGCGACTGGGACGGTTGGAAATTGCTGACCGACAAACTGGGCAAGAAAGTGCAGTTGGTGGGCGACGATTTGTTTGTAACCAACGTGGATTATCTGAAAAAAGGTATCGACATGGGTTGCGCCAACTCAATTTTGATTAAAGTAAATCAGATTGGTACGCTGACCGAAACGCTGGATGCTATTGAAATGGCTCACCGTGCAGGTTATACTTCGGTTACTTCGCACCGCTCGGGCGAAACGGAAGATTCAACCATTGCCGACATTGCCGTGGCTACTAACTCCGGACAAATCAAAACCGGTTCGTTGAGCCGCTCCGACCGTATGGCTAAATACAACCAACTGCTTCGCATCGAAGAAGAATTGGGCGATTTGGCGGTGTATGGGTATAAAAAATAATTGAAATTTTTCAGTTGAACGTAAAAATTTGTGTTTGAAATTTTATGTTATATAAAATTAAGCCATCTGACAAAATGATGGCTTTTTTTGTGTCTTTATTTCAGTATTTTTTACGAACATATTTCCCTAGGTTAAGGCGCGTTAAGTAAGTATTTCAGCTTCTTAAAAAATTTCAAATAAGTCGGTAATTTTACTTGTTGGCGTGGCTTTTGTATATTTTCGCAGCGAAATTAATATCAGTAATTATCTAAATTATTAATTATAAAAAACAGAAAATTATGAATGCAACAAAAAGAATGAAAACGCTCGGCCTTTTCGTTTTGGTCGTAGTTGTGAGTGTGGCAACAAATTTGACAACCAATCTGGTTTCGCACAAAAATGAAGGTTTTAATGGACAAGACAATTCTCTTCCGGCAGGTTATGCCAAATTTGCCCGTGCATCCAATGCTATGGAAACTGATTTTACAGTGGCAGCCGAATTATCAATTCACGCTGTGGTTCACGTAAAAACCAAAACGCCACAAAAAATTCAGCAATTTGGTGGTGGTGGATTTCCAAACGACCCATTTTTTCAGTATTTCTTTGGTCAGCCGCAACAACCCCGTCAACAAGAAATTCCAATGCAGGAAGCCTCAGGTTCTGGTGTTATTATTTCGAAAGATGGCTACATTGTGACTAATAACCATGTGGTGGATCAATCTGCCGAAATTGAAGTAACGCTCAACGACAAACGCACATTCAAAGCCAAAGTGATTGGTACCGACCCGAATACCGACATTGCGCTGATTAAAGTGGACGCTGAAAATTTGCCGATTATTACTTTTGGAAATTCCGATTCGCTGAAAGTGGGTGAATGGGTGCTGGCAGTGGGCAATCCATTTAATCTCACTTCAACTGTAACAGCTGGTATTGTAAGTGCCAAAGCTCGCAATATCAACATTATTAATTCTCAAATGAAGATTGAGGCGTTCATTCAAACCGATGCGGCTGTAAATCCAGGTAACAGTGGTGGTGCGTTGGTAAATACCCGTGGTGAACTGGTAGGAATCAACACAGCCATTGCTTCGCAAACAGGTTCGTATGCCGGTTATTCTTTTGCTGTTCCTGTTAGTATTGTACAAAAGGTGGTAGCCGATATCCGCAAATTCGGAGTTGTACAACGCGCTGTTTTGGGTGTTGAAATTAAGGATATTACCAACGAATTGGCAAAAGACAAAAATCTGAAAACACTAGAAGGTGCTTACGTTGGAAAAGTCTCTGACAATTCGGCAGCTAAAAAAGCAGGAATAAAAGAAGGGGATGTCATAACTGACATTAATGGAGTAGAGGTTAAATCTGTGGCTGAACTCCAGGAACAGGTAGGTCGTTACCGCCCCGGCGACAAAATTTCAGTCAGAATTATAAGGGATAATAAAGAACAAAAACTGAGTATTGAACTCCGTAACCGTCAGGGAAGTACCGGTTTAGTGTCATCACAAACAAGTGAAGAAGTGCTTGGTGGTACTTATAAAGAAGTTAGTGATAAACTGAAACAGCAATTTGGACTGGATTATGGTGTTGAATTAAAGTCACTTACAAAAGGTAAACTTGCCGATCAGGGCATAAAACCTGGTTTTATTATTGTAAAAATCAATAATCAACCAATTCGTTCTACCGAAGATATTCAGACTGCTTATGATACCGCTGTGAATAACGGTCAGCAGGATAAAGTACTGTTGATTGCAGGATTGTATCCTAACGGAAAAATAATTTATTATGCTATTAATCTGGCCGAATAATCAGTAAATCAGCACAATCCATAAAACTAGTACAAATCCGTTAAATATGGGTTTGTACTTGTTTTATATTCAACCATTTCAAAACAATTTCAACTATAAAACGTTTGAATATACAGGAATCGAAAAAACTCATATACCACCCATGTTTTAACCTAAATATCTTTTTTCAATTCCACTTTGTAAATCCAGAAAAAATGACTACTTTTGCAAGCTAATTTTCATCAATAAAATGAGACAATTAAAAATAACCAAATCGATTACGAACCGCGAGAGCGCTTCGCTGGACAAATATCTGCAAGAGATTGGACGTGAGGATCTTATTACTGTTGAAGAAGAAGTTGAATTGGCACAACGTATCCGCAATGGTGACCGTATTGCCCTTGAAAAACTTACCCGCGCCAACCTTCGTTTCGTAGTTTCTGTTGCAAAACAGTACCAAAATCAGGGTCTTAGTTTGCCTGACCTTATCAACGAAGGTAACCTAGGTCTGATTAAAGCAGCCGAAAAATTTGATGAAACACGTGGTTTTAAATTTATTTCGTATGCTGTTTGGTGGATTCGTCAGTCAATTTTACAAGCTTTGGCTGAACAATCCCGTATTGTACGTTTACCGCTGAATCAGGTTGGTTCACTTAATAAAATCAACAAAGCATTTTCAAAATTTGAACAGGAAAATGAGCGCAAACCTTCACCTGAAGAGTTAGCTGAAGTGCTCGATATTCCCGTTGACAAAATTGCAGATACAATGAAAGTTTCCGGCCGTCATATTTCGGTAGATGCTCCATTTGTTGAAGGTGAAGACAACAGCTTGCTGGATGTAATGATTAATGATGATTCTCCTAACGCCGACCGCGTTTTGATTAATGAATCATTGTCGAAAGAAATCGAACGTGTACTTGCTTTCACGCTGTCTGATAGAGAACGGGATATTGTGAAGAAATTCTTTGGTATTGGTGTTACAGAAATGACATTGGAGGAAATTGGTGACGAATTTGGTTTGACCAGAGAACGTGTACGCCAGATTAAGGAAAAAGCAATCAGAAAACTCCGCCCAAGTGCCAAAAGTAAATTGTTAAAAGGTTTTCTTGGATAAGATTGTAAGAAACAAGAAATAAATAGAAACTATAAACATAAATAAAACTAAAAAATCGAGTTTCCTGAAAAGGCTCTCTTAACTTGAGTAAAAAAATAGCAGCAAATATAATGGTATTATCACCTTATATTTGCTGCTTTTTTGTATCTTCAATTAGTGCTCAAACGACGCACATATATATGTTTGTGTTCATAAATATGAAGAGTCTCCAAGTTAAATGACGATTCAAGAAAATGAATACTCTTCTTGAAATTTCAAGGAAATAAATTCCCAATATGTGAAATTATAGTTCCCAAGCCAAAGCACTAGCACCCAAAACAGCTGCATCGGCTTCTTTCAAATCAGAGAATAACAGTTTTATTTTACCTCTCCATAATGGAAGCAGATTTTTCTCCATATTTTCACGGATTGGATTCATAATCAAATCACCTGCTTTTGAAAGTCCTCCAAAGATAACTATTGCTTCAGGAGCACTGAAAGCAACAAAATCAGCCAGACATTCACCCAAAATCTTACCGGTGTAGTTGAAAATTTCTTTTGCCACATCGTCACCTTCCATAGCTGCATCGAACACATCTTTCGAAGTAATACTGTCGACAGGAATATTGCGCAGAAGGCTTTCTTTGGTACTTGTTTCCAAAATTTCGCGAGCAGATCGTGCTACACCGGTTGCTGAAGCATACGCTTCCAGACAGCCTGATTTACCACAACCACACAAACGACCATTGTTACGAATAGCTGTAACATGACCTAGCTCACCTGCAAAACCATCATGACCATAAAGTACTTTTCCATCGATAATGATACCACTACCTACGCCAGTTCCAAGAGTAATCATAATAAAGTTTTTCATGCCATGAGCAGCTCCATAAGTCATTTCACCAAATGCTGCTGCATTAGCGTCATTGGTCAAAGCAGCAGGAATTCCGAATTTGTCAGCCATTAATTTTGCAAAAGGAATAACTCCTTTCCAGGGTAAGTTGGGCGCGAATTCAATATTTCCGGTATAATAATTACCATTAGGTGCACCAACGCCTATCCCTTTGAATTTATCAGCCCCCCCGGCAGCATCAATCAGTTTAATTAATTCGTCGTACAAATCCTGAATATACAGATTTACATCGGTATGAGAGCCTGTTTTGATGGCACTTTTCGAGATTACACTTCCACGGGCATCAACAACACCAAAAACAGTGTTTGTTCCACCCATGTCCATTCCTATTACATAGGGCTTTTCCATAATAATTTTATTTTTTTTGTTTGAAAAGTTTGAGAGTTTGAGAGTTTGAGAGTTTGAAAGGTTTGAGAGTTTTAGGGTTTTTATCTGAAACTGGAAACGTGTTAACGTTTTGTGTTCAAACTTTCAAACTCTCAAACCTTTTATTATAATGAATTATTCTACCGGAATATCTTTATTTACATTTTTTGAACCAATAAGCCCGTAGTATAGCATATATGCCAGACAGGCAAACATTACCCAATAACTGTTGATATAACCAAAATGGTCAGAAACCCAACCCTGAAGTAAAGGAACAATACCTCCACCACATACCATCACCATAAAGATTCCAGAAGCAGCAGCTGTGTATTTTCCAAGACCTTCGACAGCGAGGTTGAAAACACCGCCCCACATAATGGAAGTACAAAGACCGCAAAGAACAAGGAATAAAATACTGATAGGAACACCTACATTTATGTATGGTATTGTTACCACCATTGAAACCGGGCTGAAGATAGCCAATGCAATAAAAATTAGACCTAAGGTAGATACAAAAGTAAGCATGGTTTTACTCGATACTTTTGAACCAATAGAAGCTCCTGTCAGACGACCAACCAACATTAATAACCAGTATAAACCAACAATACTACCAGCTGTTGTAGCCTCAATTCCCAAACCAGCATTTGATGCCGATTTTGAAGCGGTCATAAATAGATTAGCTGTACTTGGAATACCGATTTCGATACCTACATAAATGAAAATAGCAACTGCACCCAACGTGAAGTGACGGAAAGAAAGTGGGCTGTGAGCATGTTTTACTTTTCTTTCTGCTGCTGTTTCTTTGTGAGGTTCAGGAATGTCAACAAACGATAGTACTACAAACGCTAGTGCGAAAATTCCCATAGCAATGAAAAGGGCAGGACTAGCTTTTTCGATCGTACGACCGGCAGCTGCACCCATAAGATAACCAACAAGAATAGGAGTAATGGTTGCACCAATCGAATTGATAGAACCACCAAACTGTATCAGCTGGTTTCCTTTATTTCCACCGCCACCAAGCGTATTCAACATAGGGTTTACAACGGCATTCAACATACACATTGAGAAACCAGAAATAAATGCTCCACCCAGATAAACGGTAAAGCTACCAACCTGACCAGAGAGAAATTGTACGCCAACGCCTACAAAACCAACTGCAACTGCAGTTAAAGCTGTAGTTTTGTAACCGAATTTCTTAAGCATAATACCTGCAGGAATACCCATAAAGGCGTAAGCCAAAAAGTTTCCTAAAAATCCTAACTGAGATTCAAAGTTTGAAGCTCCGAATTGTTTTGCAACGATAACGCCCATTGGACTTGGTAAACCTGTTACAAAAGCAATCATAAAAAATAAAGCAAACATCATTGCGATTGGCAATGCATAACTTTTCGATTCTTGTTTGTTCATGTGATTAATTTTTAAATTGATAATAAATTGATAGTTTGATTATTTAATTTTGGTTCTTTTTGTTGTTCGCTAAAATAGGCTGTAAAGATATAGATTTTATTAAATGTACCAAATACAGTTTTATAGGTTATTAAACAGAAATTCGCTCATTCTTGTATATAAGTGGTGTCGCGTTTGTTTACCCAGAATGCTGTGATTTTTATCTGTATATAGCTGCATTTCAAATTGTTTGTCGGCTGTTACAAGTTTATCAATATAAAGCATGGTGTTTTGTGTATGAACGTTATCATCGGCAGTTCCGTGAACAATCAGCAAGCGACCTTCCAATTTATCGGCACGTTGCAAGGCTGAAGAGAGGTCGTATCCTTTGAAGTTTTCTTGTGGGCGGCGCATAAAACGTTCGGTATAGGATGAATCATAAAAATGCCAGTCGGTAACCGGAGCAACTGCAATTCCGGCTTTAAAAACCTTTTCGCCTGTGGACATGCTCATAAGTGTCATAAATCCGCCATAACTCCAACCCCAGATTCCAATCCTGTCTTTGTCAATAAATGCTTGCTGTGCAAGATAATGAGCCGTTTCTGCCATATCTTTAGTTTCCAGAATGCCAAGTTGCTGATACGTGCATTTGCGGAACTCAACTCCGCGAGCTGCTGTGCCACGACTATCAACACATACAACTACATAACCCTGAGTTGCCAAATAATACTCCCAATCTACTTTCCATTTATCCTGCACTTCCTGTGAATTTGGACCGCTGTACTGAACAATCAAAACTGGATATTTTTTATTGGCATCAAAGTTTAGCGGTTTAACCATCCAACCGTTAAGTTTGATGTTTTCTGATGTTGTAAAATTGAAAAGTTCTTTTTGAGGCAGATTTAATGTTTTAAAAGCAACTGCCAGTTTTTGGTTGTTTTCAAAGGTTCTGATTATCGATCCATTTGATGAACGTAAAGAAAAAATATTGGGGGAAGAAAGTGTTGAAGCATTATCGTTGAAAAGCGTGAAAGTAGCATTAAAAGTAGCTGCATGTGTACCTTTCCCATCGGTCAGGCGGGTTCGTTTTCCTTTCTGGTCAACTGCATAAATATCGCGCTGCAATGGTGAATCTTCCGCTGACTGAAAATAGGCTATTTGTTTTATCTCATCAAAACCATAAAAATCAGTTACATCCCAATTTCCTTTGGTAAGTTGTTTTGATAAGATTCCATTTATCTCATATTGATAAATATGGCGGTAACCGTCTTTTTCACTCAGCAAAAAAAAGTATTTGTTATCCGAAGTGAATTGAATATTATCAATATTCTGGTAATCGGTATAATATTTATCTTCTTGATGCAGAATAAGTTTCGATATAGTGGATCGCGGATTTGCGAAATACATATCATTGTAAGTCTGATTGCGGTTCAGTCTGAAAATAGCAAGTTGGTCGACGGAATTTGTCCATTTGATACGGGGAATATAGAATTCACCATCATCGTCACCAAGTTTCATTGTTTTGATGGATTTATAATAATCATCATACACACAAACACTTACTAACGAATTGTTCTGCCCTGCTTTTGGATATTTGTAACTATAAGCATCGGGATAAACATTCAATTCGTCTTTGTTTTCAGGCTTGCTAAGGTATTTTGTGAAAGAAAATTGAGGTACTTTCGATTCATCGAACTTTACAAATGCCAGCAGTTTACTGTCAGGACTCCATTCAAAATATCGGGTTTCAGAGAATTCTTCTTCATAAACCCAATCCGGCGTACCGTTGATTATGCTACCAAACTGACCATCAGTCGTGATTGGCATTTCGGTGTTGAATTCCAGCTTTCGCATAAACAGGTTATTTTCACGGGCAAATGCGATATAGCGGCTATCCGGTGAAAAAAGTGGTACTTCCTGCGGTCCGTTTTCCGAAAGCGGAGACAGTTCATGTCGTTTTATATCATAAATATAATAGTCTGCAGTAAATGTGCGGCGGTAACGGTATTTTACATTGGTATAAACCAACATTTTCGTTTCATTCGGACTAAATTGGTAGCCTGTAATTTGTTTGATAGGTGAGTTTTTTAGTCGGAAAATACTGAAAATGGTATCAATTGTGGCACCGGTTTTGTAATCGTATTTTACGACTGCTTTATTACTAACAATTAATGTATAATGTTCACCATTTGCCATCGAACGTGGAATTTCTACTGATTTTACTTTATATTTGCCGTCTAAAATATCGTAAAGTAGATTGGCAAATGAAATGTTAACCATAAGCGTTAAAACAAAAAGAAAGCTAAAGCGTTTCATATATAGGGAATTTATTTTTTAAATGAAACGCAAAAATAACCTTTTAAATCGTTTTACAAGGATATTTCTTCAAAGTTTTTATGTCATTAACAGTTAGGGTTGATTTAAAACATTTCGAGTATGGAAACTACTAAAAAAATCAAAATTGGATTATGCCTCAGCGGTGGCGGTGCATTAGGACTTGCTCATATTGGAGCAATTCAGGCATTGGAAGATCATGGAATTTTTCCGAACGAAATTTCGGGTTCGAGTATGGGTGCAATAATCGGAACTCTCTATGCTGCAGGTTATTCACCCGCTCAAATGCTTCAATTAATTAAGGAAGACAAGCTTTACAAAATCACTAAAGTGATGACGTTTTCGCCCAGTTTTCTGAAATCCGGACTTTCGACTCATGCCATGTTGCAATCGCTTATTCACGAATTGATTCCACACAACAGTTTCGAAAAACTAAAAAAGCAGCTTCATATTTGCGTAGTAAATTTGAATACTGCCGAATGGGAAATTATCAATTCGGGCAACAAACTCGATTTTTGGGTGGCAGCTTCAGCCAGTATTCCGGGTGTATTTGAAGCTGTAAGGCTTGATAATATTTTTTATGTAGATGGAGGTTTGCTTAACAATATGCCTTCTCAACCACTTTCCGAAAATTGTTCAACGATTATAGGCATAGATGTAATTCCTCACAAAGTACCTGAAAAACTGAGTAAACCCATTGATACTTTGGTTTTTGCAATGAGGGCTATGGAACATCAAAATGCTAAACAAGGAAGGGCTTTATGTGATTTTTTGATTGAACCACAGGCTATTATGGAATTTCACGAATTTAGTTTCGAATCATATCAGGCTATTTACCACATTGGATACAGTGCTGCTACAAAATATATTGTGTTGCATCCTGAGATGATGAAATTGAGCAGGTAGTCTATTTTCGGCATTTATTGATTACTATTTTTCAGAATTGTACCAATCAACAAAAGTATCAAGGTTGGCTGATTTAAATAAGATATAGAAGATAAACCTTGAATTTTAATATATTTGTTAGTTATAAAGTGCCATTTTTCAATCTTTCAGTTATATTTATTTTGTTTTTTAATATCATTTTAAAAGTGTCTACTACTTTTCTTTTATTTTTATCAGAATAATGCTTTCCCCATCCATTTTTTTTATTTAATTCTGACAGTCTAATATTATATTGTTCGTGTCTTTTTAAAATATAATCTAATGAAAGGTATTTGAAATGAAACATATATATATCATTTCCAGTATAATAATTAACTTCACCGATTGGATTACAACTATGACAACCAGCTGTATAATTTATTTCTTGTATTTTATTAGGGTTAAATAAAATCCTTTTTCCAAATTCTTGATTTTTAATTCCACCTGTAACCATCTCATGCAACAATGACCCATTATATTCAGGAAATTCTTCATTTATCATTTCATATATTTTAGGAAAACATATTGTTTGATTATTGTCTCGCATAAATTGTAATTCACGATTTAAGTCACCTGAATATATCATTTCATCAAAATCAGAAACAACAACGAAATCACATTTGCCAATACTTTTTTTCCAAATGTTATTTTTTAGCTCCAAATATACTGCATCATTCAACTCGTTATTTGAATCGAACGGTATAACTTCAATATTGAACCTATTTTCTGATTTTAATAATTCTATTGTAATATCTGTAGAACCATTATCTAACTCAACTTTCGCAAGTAGCATAACTACTTGATTATTATAAAAATAGCAGCAT
>JBAXMR010000142.1:0-10645 GCA_037134195.1 Paludibacter sp.
AAACTATAAAAACCTTATGCAAGCGGGGTGATAGAGCTTGCGAAAGTTGAGTAAATAACGTTCAAAGTTAAAAAAATATAGATTGATTTTAAAAAGTGATTAAAAAAAGGCTATGTTGACAAGAAAATTTATCATTTTATTTTTACATATATTTCTTTTATTGGCGGCAGTTCCAACGAATACTTATGCACAAACTAACAGATTATCTACCATTGTAGATATGGTGCATAACAATCCGGGGGAGAAGCCCTACCAGACAAAGTTCAATGACCCTGCTGTTCTTAAAACGCTGGGATATGATTCCAAAACTTTCTTCATTTTCCTTTCGCCTCAATTAGCAATAAACTGGGATGCCGTTGATCCGGATATATTGCCGATGGGTAGCGAAGACCGCAAATGGGTAGATGCAAAAGCCGCTGAAATACACAAACTTTACAGGCAAATGAAAAAACAGGGAATGAAGGTCTACTGTATGTCCGACCTGATTCTTTTTCCCAAGCGATTGATTGCAAAATATGGAATGGAGCAAACTTTTGATGACCCGCAAAATCCTCAAACAGAAAAGTATCTGCGTATTCTTATAGATGAAATGTTTCGTCAGTTTCCCGAACTGGATGGTATTTTTGTGCGGATTGGGGAAACCTACCTACACGATGCACCTTTTCATAAAGGAGGAATCAAAAATCAAAAAAATCCTGATAAAACCATTATCCCGCTTATGAGCATACTTCGTGATGAAATATGTGTCAAATTGAATAAAAAACTGTTTTTCCGAACCTGGTTGAGTATCGATACCAGTGTAGATGATTATTTGAAGGTGAGTAATGCCATTGAACCACACGAAAATCTGACCATTGCCGTAAAGCACTGCGAAGGCGATTTTCACAGAGGAAATCCGTTTAGTAAGGTGCTGGGCATTGGCATGCATAAACAAATAGTGGAAGTGCAATGTGCCCGGGAGTATGAGGGGAAAGGTGCTTATCCCAATTACATTGCACACGGAGTGATTGATGGCTTTGAGGAGCATAGCTGGCTTCGCAAAGAGAATAAGATTGCTTCAATAGGAGAATTGAGAGAAAAATCAACTCTTATGACAGGGCTTTGGACCTGGTCCAGAGGTGGAGGTTGGGAAGGTCCCTATATCCAAAATGAGTTTTGGCCGGAACTGAATGTTTATGTGCTTTCGCAATGGGCGCAAAACACCAAAGAGTCGGAAGCAATCATTTTCAACCGATATGCCCGCGAAAAATTATCGCTGTCGGAAAAAGATGTGCAGAAATTCAGACGTCTGGCTTTGTTGTCCGAAAAAGCGATTCTATTGGGACGAAGAAGTCAGAAATACCCGACTGCGGTAAATACCTGGTGGACAAGGGATCAATATATTTCATTCCCATCTATTCCTTCAGGAAAAGACAGCGTATTGAACATTCTTGCCGAAAAAGATGAAAGTGTAAAATTATGGAAAGAGATGGTTGGCTTGTCGGGTGAAATTCAATTCAAAGATAAACAGACGGCTTCTTTTGTAAAGGTTTCCACGCTTTATGGTTTGCAACTCTATGAAATCTACCGCTCGCTTTTCTATCTTACAGCTATTCAAAAAGGTATTATTCCAATGAAAGAGAAAGCATATTGGATGGAAATTTATGAAAAAGCATGGAAAAATTATACTAATTTAGCGCAAGAAAATCCTGATTGCCCGACATTGTACGACAGGGATGTGGTAAGACGTCAACAAGGCCAATTTTCACAACCAGCTGAGTTGGTAGTCAGGAAATTGTGAGACTTTAATGATTGAATGAAAACCCGATAATAATAAAAAAAACAAAATTTCAAAAAATGAAAACACTGAAAATTTTAATGATTTGCCTTATCTCGTGCTACTCAGTCTTAATGGCACAAAACGTAGACACCAAAATAATGACCAATCAAAACGATCCCAAAATGGACTGGTGGAAGGAAGCCAAGTTTGGTATGTTTATCCACTGGGGACTCTATGCCGTGCCTGCCGGCCAGTGGGGTGGTCAAACCGGCTATGGAGAGTGGATTATGAATAGTGCAAAAATTTCGAGAACCGAATATGCCGCATTGGCAAAACAATTTAACCCAACTCAGTTCAATGCCGAAGAATGGGTGAAAATTGCAAAGGCTGCAGGTCAAAAATATATGGTAATCACCTCCAAACACCACGACGGTTTTGCGATGTTCAAATCATCCGACCCATACAACATCGTGGATGCCACGCCTTTCAAACGTGATATTTTAAAGGAGTTAGCCGATGCTTGTCGCAAAAACGATATGAAACTGGGTTTTTATTATTCTCAGGCTCAGGACTGGTACCATCCCGGAGGGGCTGTTTCGGGCAATAAAGAATGGGATGAAACCCACAAAGGAGATATGAATAAATACGTGGATAGTATTGTGGTGCCACAGGTAAAAGAGATTATGGAAAATTACGGTGATGTGGCTGTTGTATGGTGGGATACACCGGTGGGAATTACTCCGGAAATGGCTCAGAAAATCTCAGCTGTTATCAAGAAATATCCCAAGCTGATTACTAACAACCGCCTAGGTGGTGGTGTAGGTGGCGACCTTGAAACTCCCGAACAATTTATTCCAGCTACCGGCTTTCCTGGACGCAACTGGGAAGTGTGTATGACCATGAATGGAAATTGGGGATACAATGCTTATGACGATAGATGGAAAAGCACCCCTGAACTTCTTCATAAACTCATTGACATTGCCAGTAAGGGTGGAAACTTTTTATTGAACGTTGGTCCCAATAAATACGGGACAATTCCCGAAGTTTGCCAGCAAAATCTGAGAGAAATAGGCAATTGGCTCAAAGTAAACGGTGAAGCAATTTATGGAACTACCGCCAGCCCGTTCCCGTTCCTTTCGTGGGGACGTACCACCAGTAAAGGTCAAACCATTTATCTGCACATTTTCGATTGGCCTAAAAATCAGCAATTGGTTGTTCCTTTAACCAACAAAATCACCAAAGCCTATTTGCTTGAAAGCCCCAAAACCGCATTGAAAATAAAAGCAGGCAAAGGCAATTCGGTTATTCAGTTGCCTGATTATACTCCGGATAAAGTGGCTTCTGTGGTGGCTATTCAGATTGAAGGAAAGCCGGACGTTTTGCCTATTCCATCTTCAGGAAAAAGTGTTTCTGCAAGTTCGTCGGAAAATATTACCAACTTGGAGAAACTAACAGACGGAAGTCCAACTTCGGGTTGGAAAGCAGCAAAAGGGGAAAAGTCAGCTACCCTTGATATTGATTTGGGTATGCCTACAGCTATACAATGCCTGTCGTTAGTTGAACCATGGCACCCGTGGAGCGGAATGACTCAAAAGCATGAACTACAGTATTTGGAGGGAACGGAATGGAAAACAATTTTCAAAGGACAGACTGATGGAACAGGTTTGACTAAATCATTTATTCCGGTAACAGCTCAGAAATTTCGTGTGATTTTAGAGAACTTAAAGGCTGAACCTGCATTAAATGAAATTATATTATACAGAGCTGAGAAATAAATAAATGGTACAGGCGTTTAAGTGATAATTTAAACGTCTGTACAAATTCATAAAATATCGATTTTAAATGTAAAAATTGATGTACAAAAAGTTACTTGCCTTACTAATTCCGGATAAGACAAAAATCATAAACCTCAAACTGAAACACTAAGATTTAAAGTTCTCGACAATAATATGCACCAGACAGTAAAACCCGGAAAAATTGAAATTTTGGTGGGCAGTAGTTCAGAAGATATCAGACTAAAGGGAGAGTTTCAGATATTAAAATAGATTGTAAAAATACAGGTTTAAAATACGCTTAAATTAGTTTTTTAAGGTTAGAAAGAATGTTTGTTAATATCAAACATTCTTTCTTTTGCTATATTTAATTAAAATCAATTATATAATCACCTACAAACACCAAATGCAACCATTTATTACCAAACTTAACAAAAAAATCGATAATCAATTACAAGTCATCAATTTAGAAGAGCAAGATATTTTGATTAAGGCTCAAAAATGTATTCAATGTATCAAAAAAGTATTAAATGAACTCAAGTCCTTTGTTTTGGACTACAACTTTATTGATGAAGCTGAGGAAATTTACTTTTTCAAAAAAACTAAACCTGAATTATTTAGCAAACTAATTTATTTCACTAAGGTATATAATATAGAAAGTCGTCGACCATCAGGAAGCCTAGAAATTCAAGAAAAATTTCTAAGGCATGAACTTGAAAAAATCACTTCTTTTTTCAATAGTCATCTTCAATTTTATCAATATTATCGAATGAATTCTACTTTTTTGGATGATAAGTGCTTCCTACGAGGAAAGGAAGATTTACATTTATTTCACGATAGTTTACTCTATTTCGTTGAACCGGATTTTTCAACCAGCCACGATATTATGGTTGCAAAAATTATGTCGAATGATATGCTTGAAGTATTTCTGAATACAGAACTTGAAAACCTTAATAATAAAGCTAATAATCCAAGCTGCGGTCAGATTGGGATTTCGGGAACCAACATACTCCAATGGACTGAAAGCAAAACTGCTTTAGTTGAACTAATATATGCCCTGCAAGCTAGTACAGCTATAAACAAAGGAGATGTTGACATTAAAGAATTGGTATCAAATTTCGAACTGGTATTTAATGTCAGACTTACAGATATATATCGTACTTATGTCGAACTGAAAAACCGTAATATACCAACAAAATTTATAGACAATCTCAAAGCATCTTTACTTCGAAAAATAGAAGAGGATAGTTGATATTGTATGATTAAATAAAATTTCTTTTTTTGTGTTCAAAGTGTAACACCCTTTATAATCCTCCATTTCGGAGGATTTTTTTATACCCAATTGGGTACAGGTTGGGGATAATATTCTAAAGTTTTATTCTGAATACTGAAAAACAGAATAGAATCAACTTTTAATGTGCATAAATACAGCAAATTAAATCACAATAAGTTAAATTTCGCAAATTATACAAAGTTCTTCTTGCTGTTTTCACCCTGTATATTTAACTCTTCCCAGTTGGGTGTTGGTTGGGCGTTAAATCCACTAAAATCAATCAATTTTGTCAATTATTAATCAACACCATTAAGCCTTTTATACCAATCGTTATGTAGAAAGGCTTATGGTACTAAAATCAATATGACTATCGGGTTTTGCACCCAACGATAGAATCTAACCATTTTTTTTGCAAACTCTAATTTATTGACATTTTCATTTTGATAAATAAAGAATGAACCATAATTAATATTGAATACGTTGGAAGGAACTCGAAGAGTTCAATGTGAATAACCCCCGACAAAGTCGGGGGGTGGAGCGAATAAACATCTATAACAACCCGTAGGGTTGAATTAAAAGGTATTGAGTGCTAAAATGTTCAACCCTGCGGGTTGAGTTCTTATAGTATGTTGTCATCCCCCGACTTTGTCGGAGCTTATGCACATTCAGTCCTTTGGACTGCAAATGTTAACAAATAGCTTTTAAATAAATCTTTATATGTTAATATCATTGCCAAAATAATCGAAAATATCAAATAATCAAAACATTGGGTACAAAACCCGATAGTCATTAAAATCAATCAACATGGCGGAATTTAAAATTGCATTTCAAAAAATGTTGAACCACGAAGGTGGTTACGTGAATGACCCAAACGATCAGGGTGGTGAAACTTACAAAGGGATTTCCCGAACTAAGCACAAAAATTGGTCAGGTTGGGAAATGGTTGACAAGTACAAAAATAAGTCTGGCTTTCCGGCGAATCTCGACAAAGATGTCGAATTACAAAAACAGGTAGAACTTTTCTATCTGTATGAATTTTGGTTGCCATTAAAGGCAGACCAAATTCAAAATCAAATGAATGCCGATTCAATATTTGACTTTAGTGTAAATGCAGGGATAATTACAAGTGTTCAACTGGCACAAAGTTTAATGGGTGACATTCATGTTGATGGTATTATAGGAGTTCAAACACTTTCCAAGCTTAATGGTGTGAATCCTAAGCATTTTCAGGCAGCGTTTACCGTTGGACAAATAGCATTCTATATTTATATTATCAAGAAACGACCTACCAATAAAAAGTATTTGTATGGTTGGGTTATAAATAGGGACTAAACCATCAGATGTGGTTTTTGCTCTCTTTGCGTAAAAGAGAATGGAAAGTTTTGCATTCATTGTGGTAACCTTTAGAATTGTTCAAAAATACTTATTCTTTAAATAATACACAAGATGTTCATTTGTTGAACTGCTTGATTATTAGCATTTTGAATGTAAATTCGGGTACCCGAGACTTTAATTTCTTTGGGTACCCGAATGGGTCTCCTAAAGATTGATATTTTTTGAATATTTTGCTATTCGCTAAAAATACAAAAGCCTGAAAATCATTGATTTTGCAGGCTTTTACTCTAAATTGAAATAGTTTTTGTGGAGCTGGAGGGAGTCGAAACTTCGTTCAAACTACACTATATATCAGTACTTTGTATCTGTAAAATCTGACAGTCCACCTGGCTTTCCACCTTGAAAAAAGGGTCTAAAAATGTGGAATTTTCACATAACAAAGATACGTATTTTATTTAGTATTTCAATGGTAGCGAGGCTAATTTTTAGTATGGTTGAAGCGGTATTAATTAATTGAAAAATATATTTCTATTTTAATTTCTCTCATAATGTATGATATATCAGTTATTATATATACTTTTGTGCTGAAATATCAGTTGTTATGAAACGAGTATCGCCAAAGGCGAAACGAGTTCCATGTGACATTGATTAAAAATCAAACTATTATCACATGAAATCAAAAGGAACGAATTATACTCAAAAACAGAATAATATCCTTGCTACTTTAGGTGAGAATATAAAGTTAGCACGGTTACGCAGGAAGCTTTCCATTCGTTCTATGGCAGAACGAGCCGGGATTGCCATATCTACCTTAGGTAATATTGAGGATGGTTCACCATCAGTTTCTCTTGGGAGTTATTTACAAGTATTATCCGTTTTACGACTTGAAGATGATTTATTATTAATAGCAGACAAAGATCCTGTAGGCAGACAGATTCAGGACGCAGGACTGATTATAAAAAAAAGAGCTCCAAAAAAGAAGAATATAGTATCAGCTATTGATCATGTTATTGATAAGGGAAATTCAGAAAAACCTAAATTTGACTAATCCGTATGAAACAGAATAAGGAAAAGGAAATTATCGTATATGCGGATTGGTATATGCTGGATTCACCCCGATTGGTAGGAAGATTGTATTTTAGCTCTCTTCGGGGCAAAGCTGTGTATTCTTTTGAATATGACAATGAATGGATAAAGACCGGTATTTCTATTGATCCGGAATTGCCTCTTTTCTCAGGGTTACATTATGCGTCCTCAAATGATAATTTCGGCATTTTCAAAGATTCTTCACCCGATCGATGGGGGCAACTGTTGATGAAACGTAGGGAAATTCTCTTGTCTAAGATTGACAGTACAGAGCCTCGCACGTTGTTTGGAATTGATTTCTTATTGGGTGTACACGATAGCCACCGTATGGGTGGATTACGTTTCAAAGAAAGCGAAGATGGTGAGTATCTGAGTAACGATCAACGTTTGGCAGCCCCACCCTGGACTTCATTAAGGGATTTGGAATATGCAGTAGCACAATATGAAAAAAATGCTGACGAATTAGATGAAGCTTCCCTGAAATGGATTAATCAACTTATTGCCCCTGGATCCTCGTTAGGGGGTGCCCGGCCTAAAGCAGATGTTGTTGATACGAAAGGGAAACAATGGATTGCGAAATTTCCAAGCCGAAAGGATGATTCGGATGTCGGATTATGGGAAATGGTTGTACATGA
The DNA here is from genome assembly GCA_037134195.1 of Paludibacter sp. Classification (GTDB taxonomy): domain Bacteria; phylum Bacteroidota; class Bacteroidia; order Bacteroidales; family Paludibacteraceae; genus Paludibacter. The sequence continues at coordinate 7,861 of JBAXMR010000142.1, forward strand.
ACTAGCTATTCAAGCTAAAATTACAGTACCAAATGCATTTATTAAGAAGCTTGCATCCCCTTATCATACATATTTATCCCAACGTTTTGACAGGACAGAAGACAATAAGCGGATTCATTATGCATCAGCTATGACATTGCTACAACGAACGGATGGAGATGATGCAGACAGTGGAGTAAGCTATTTAGATATAGTTTCTTTTATAAAGTCTGAATGTACAGATGCAACCGCAAATCTGGAAGAACTTTTCCGAAGAGTGCTCTTTTCTGTTTGCGTTTCCAACACTGATGATCATTTGAGAAATCACGGGTTTCTTTATACAGAAAGTGGTTGGACTCTATCTCCTGCATTTGATATTAATGCAAACGAAACAGGAACCGGATTGAAACTGAATATCGACGAAGAAGATAATTCGCTGGATATTGATTTGGTTATGAAAACTGCTCCTTATTATTTGATATCTGAGAACCGTGCAACAGAAATTAAAGACGAAGTAATTCGGGCTGTTTCTAATTGGAGAAAAGTAGCTACTAAACACAAAGTTCCAACCTCAGAAATAGAACAGAAAGCAAGAGCATTTCGGGTCTAATCATATAACTTTATTCGCAAACCAGTAAATTCTTACTTAACCAAGCAAGAATTGCGTACTATTTTTTAGTATGGTTGAAATATAATATGTATGAAGATAACTAACTTTTGGTATGGTGTTTCTGTCTGTTATCCTTTAATGAAGGGATGTACCTGTTCGGCTTTTAGTCCGGTGTATTGGCAAAACTCGTCAATGCTGACGAATTGGTGTTCCTGCTTCTGATAGTGATTCTTTATCTGTGCAAGCAACGATCTGCCGTAACGTTCGCTTTTGCCTGTAATGCGTTGCACATCCTTCGGGTATATGCAAATACGTTTGACTTCCATTGTGTCATTATTTTCAATGCAAATTTACAAATAAAAATGTGATTATTAAAGCCTTTTCTGGCAATAACGGCAGATATGTACAATGCCGGAAGTGCCTGTGCTATGATATGTGATTTGTGAATATACTTTTGTCCGTATAATTTTTAAATTTAATTTTATGGCACAACAAAAAAGTATTCTAAAATTGCGTGGTACCATTGGTGGAATTTCATTCTACAAGTCGAAAGATGGATACCTTGCACGCGAAAAGGGTGGTGTGGACGCTTCCCGAATCGCTAATGATCCGGGATTTGCACGAACCCGTGAAAATGGTGCAGAGTTTGGTAATTCGGCTTCTGCCGGTAAGTTGTTACGTGATGCTGTCCGGGCATTAGGTAAAGATGCATCGGACGGACGTGTTACTGCCCGTTTGACGCAAATCATGGCGCAAATCAAAAACATGGATGAGGCAAACGCAAGGGGTGAACGACATGTTGGAGAAGGGATGGCCAAGGACGAAGCAAAAGCACTGTTACTTGGGTTTAACTTCAACGTGAATGCAGTTCTTGGAGCTGTGATGTACAAACCGTTTGACGTGGATACAGAAACCGGTGAAATCAACATTGCAGGGCTGAGTCCTCAAAATGATATTAACCTGCCTGGTGGTGCATCGCATATTATTTTGAAAAGCGGTTTTGCAAGTGTGAACTTTACTACCGGTGAATCAGAAATGATTGTTTCTGCTCCTGTTCGACTGGCAGTTAATGCTGCTGCTCAAGCTGTATCATTGAAACCTGCTACTGTTCCCACTGTTGAAGGCACTCACTTTATTCTGCTTTCGATTGACTTTGTTCAGGAAGTGAACAATGCCGATTATTCTCTGAATAACAACTCGTACAACGTGTTGGCGATTGTTGCAGTTGAGTAGACCTCACCCCAACCCCTCTCCGCACGGAGAGGGGCTTTAATTCTAAGAGAAGCAGCATTAAAAGTTACAATTTAATTCAAGATTTATGGCAACAGAGAACAATCAAACAACGATTAACCCGAACAACATGAGTGTTGTTCAGCGGGTAAAAGCTCCTACTCCTCCTTTTTTCAAAACTTTACGAACCATCGGGTTGGCATTGGCAGCCATTGGTGGAGCTATTTTAGCTTCCCCGATAGCACTTCCAGCCGGTTTGATAGCCGCAGCCGGATATGTAGCATTAGCAGGTGGAGTGGTAACAGCTGTTAGTCAAACGGCAGTTGATACTTCTAACGAAACAGCATCCACCAATGGAACTCTTTGAAACATCGGCTAATGGAAACGTATATGCCGGAACTTTCGGTGGTTTATTGCTTTCTGTATTCAGTAATGTTTTTGCTGAAGATTTACTTAGAACAGTAATTTTAGCCATAGTTGGTGCAGTGGTAAGCTTTATTGTTTCGTTAGCACTTAAGAATTTAATCCGGCGTAAAAATCGCTAAAAACTACTACTTTCCGGTGTGGTAACCTTTTGTAGTAGTATGGCCTCCCTCAAAAAAGGGAGGCTTTTTTTATGCTAATGATTATTTGCAGCCATCACACGAAAAACGGGCAATAACTTTTGGGGCCGTCCCATCGAGCCCGAAAAAAGTTATTCTCGTTTTTCGCCAATACTAACTAAAGCGAAAGTGGAGCTGGTCACAAAGGCAACCAACCCCACCCATGCTCAACTAATGTACTTATAAAACAGTATCCGCCTGGCTTTGGAAATTAAAAGCAGGTTTTGCTTATAATTTTTTTCCATAGTTTCCAGACTGCGGAGAGTAGAAACTGCTTTTTCGAACTGAGCCGGATTTTCATTGGCTTTGTTTAAACCATCCAAAAGGCAGGATTTTACATCCCTGAGAATGACAAAGGGAATAA
>JBAXMR010000143.1:0-10025 GCA_037134195.1 Paludibacter sp.
AATGAACTATATTTCAACTATTTAAACTAAATCCTTATCTAAACGACATTGATTCTACTATTATGAAAAAAATCTCCAACTTAAGTCTGATTACTATCCTTACCTTAATAATAACATTTACCACAGGGTGCGTAAATCCTGAACTCCCTTCAAGTATAAAAACATTGGAAATAAGTTCTATAACATCTTCAACTGCTAAAACTGGAGGTACAATTGAGAATGATGGTGGAGTGAAAATAACTGCTCGTGGAGTTTGTTATAGTTTGGTTAAAAACCCAACAATTGCCAATACAATAACTACAGATGGAACTGGAGTGGGAAATTTTACAAGTTCAATAAATGAATTAACTCCCGATACAACATATTATGTTCGAGCTTATGCTACAAACAGTGTGGGCACTGCTTACGGCAATGAAATTATATTTAAAACTTTAAGTGGAATAATAGACATTAAGACTGATCCAGTAACATTAATAACAACTAATTCAGCAACAATAGGTGGAAAAATAAATTCTGACGGTGGTACTTCGATTATTTCAAGTGGGATTTGTTGGGATACATCATCTGAACCAACAATACAATTAGCCACAAAAACCTCTAATACTACAAAATCAGGAGCATTTCAGACATTATTAACTGGATTAACTCCAAATACGGCATACTTTATTCGGAGTTATGCAACAAACTCGCTTGGTACAACCTATGGTAATGAGGTTAGCTTCGCTACTAAAACAGCTATTGGATCAGTCTTTGATATTGATGGAAATGCTTATACTACTGTAACACTTTTTGGAAATCAAACATGGTTAGCTGAAAATCTAAGAACAACAAAATATCGCGATGGTAGTAACATACCTATTGTGGAAGACTATACAGAATGGACAGCCCTTTCGACAGGCGCTTGTTGTAATAGTGAAAACTTTGTTAGGAATTTGGTGGAATTTGGCAAATTATATAATTGGTATGCAGTAACTGATAGTCGAAATATTGCCCCAGTTGGGTGGCATATTCCCAGTGTAGATGAATGGACAATACTAAAAAATAATTATGCAGATGCATTAGGATTCAATGCTCTCTTAGGTGGTTCAAGAGGTTTTGACGGTTTTTTTTCAACTACTTCGGGTTATGGTCATTGGTGGCTTGCAACATCTTACTCAACTACATATGCTTATGAAGGATATTTGTTCTACAATAAACTAGGTATTGACATAATGACTTTTGATAAACGATGTGGATATTCAATACGTTGTGTAAAGGATGCCCCACCTTTTATAAAAATTACTAATACAGGTATTACTACTACGACATTGTCATTTAATACTAATGTAATTTCACAAGATGAATCAAATATTACAACTCGTGGATTTTGTTGGAGTACCTCAGAGAACCCAACTATTAATGATAATACCACTATTGTTAGTACTACTCAATTAAATTTCACAGGTATAATTTCAAGGTTATTACCAAATACAACATATTATGTACGTGGTTTTGCATATAACACTTTAGGAATAGGTTATAGCAATCAATTAAAATTAAAAACTTACACAGGTACTACATCTGATATTGATGGTAATGTATATAATACAATAACTATTGGAACACAAGTTTGGATGGTAGAAAACCTTAAGACAACTAGATATAGTAATGGCGAGAGCATATTGAATGTAACAAATAATTATACATGGGCAAATATATCAAATAATACCGGTGCATGGTGCAATTATAATAATGATGCAAGTTATGGTAATAAATATGGTAAACTTTATAATTTTTTCGCAGTTAAAGATAGTCGTAGTATTGCTCCAGTTGGCTGGCATGTACCTTCTTATGCAGAATGGGCAACACTCATAAATTATTTGGGTGGACAAAGTGTTGCCGGTGGAAAATTAAAAGAAATTGGTGTTGTTAATTGGACAAGTCCTAACTCCGGTGCAACAAATGAAAGTGAATTTTCAGCACTTCCTGGAGGGTTTCGCTATAATTTCGACGGAACTTTCAAAGATGTTGGCAAAATAAGTTATTGGTGGACTACTTCTTTTGATGTCGGCAGTGCTTACTATTACTGGCATATCGACTATAATTCTAGTGCTATTTATCTAAATAGTGATTGGTTTTATACAGGTTTCTCTGTTCGCTGTATTAAGGATTAGAATAAACAAATGATTTAACATCAATCTAAAAGATTTACACTCATAAAACTTCATAAAATGAATTGAACTTAAATAGTATTTAAGTAATCAATAATATTTAATGATATGTTTTTGTTATGACCCCCAAACCCCCAAGACCTCACCCGAACCCTCTCCTAGAGGAGAGGGAGGAAGAAGGGCTTTAATATAAAACCTAAATCGCCTCTTAGTAGCACTCTTAAGCCCTCATTTGGGGGTTGGGGTGAGGAAACAAAGAATTTAAGAAATATATCAACAATAATTCATTATTACTTAAGAATAACGCATACAATTATCGTATTAACAAAATCACTTTTTTAAACCCTATAAAACTAAACAATATGAAATCTATTTACACAACGATTATTCTTATTGCATTTATTTGTGAATTTTCAAATGCACAAACCTTTAGTATTGGCGATAATGTACAGGCAAATGGAACTAATGTTAATGTAAGAAATACGGCAGCTGGTACTAGTGTTGGGTATCATAGTACTGGAGACCTAGGTAAGATTGTAGCAGGACCTACAACAGCAATCTTAAGTGGTACTTCTTATGTTTGGTATCAAGTTCAATGGCAGACAAGCCCAACATCGGGGTGGTCTGTTAATACTTTTCTGACAAAAGTGACCAATACAGGTCAACCTGATTTAATTATCAGGCAATATCCAACATCGAGTTCATCGAGTTTAATAGCAGGAGGAAGCGTAACAGTAAATTATGATGTTATTAATCAAGGAAATGCTATAGCTGGTATCTCATATACTTCTTTTCATCTTTCTTCTAAAAATTATTATGATGCAACTGCTACATACCTAACGGATAATGCAGCAACTTCATTAAGTGCGGGCAGTTATCAAAGTTATTCAAAAGCAGTTACTATACCTGCAAGTACTCCTGCAGGAACTTATTATATTCTAGTCAGTGCTGATGGAGCTGGAAATGTCACGGAAAGCAATGAAAGCAATCAAACAACATATGTTGCCATTACAGTTACAGTCCCAAAACCCGATTTAATTATCAGGCAATATCCAACATTGAGTTCATCGAGTGTAATAGCAGGTGGAAGCGTAACGGTAAATTATGATGTTATTAATCAAGGTAACGCTACTGCCGCAACATCATCTACTTCAATCCATCTTTCTTCTAAAAATTATTATGATGCAACTGCTACATACCTAACGGATAATGCAGCAACTTCATTAAGTGCGGGCAGTTATCAAAGTTATTCAAAAGCAGTTACTATACCTGCAAGTACTCCTGCAGGAACTTATTATATTCTAGTCAGTGCTGATGGAGCTGGAAATGTCACGGAAAGCAATGAAAGTAATCAAACAACTTACGTTGCAATCACTGTTACATCAATAAATAATCAAATTAAATGGTCTGGCTATACTTGGAATGTCAGACCTGCAGGCATTGGTAATCCGGGCACTAATAATTGGTCAAACAGTACATCAAATGTATGGGTTGACAATAATGGTTATCTGCACCTAAAAATTATCAAGTTTGGGGATAAATGGTATAGCTCAGAGATATATTCACAAGAATCATTAGGCTATGGAGAATATACTTTTCAAACATTGACTAATGTAGAAAATCTTGACAAAAATATAGTGTTTGGTTTATTTACCTATGAAACCGATACTAAGGAAATAGATATTGAATTTTCAAGATGGGGAAGTTCTAGTTACAATGAAGGGAATTTCACTGTACAACCATCCACTTCAAACTCTACTATAAACTATCCTTTAATCCTATCAGGTGGTTTAGCAGATTGTTATTCAACTCATAAATTTCAATGGTTTTCTTCTGTTATAAACTTTCAAAGTTATTACGGACATTATTCTGATTTGCCTAGTAATGATAAATTAATCAAAGACTGGACATATACAGGAATAAATGTACCGACTCAAGGAAATGAAAAAGTACATTTAAATTTTTGGTTGTATAATGGTTCTGCTCCTTCAAATCAACAAGAAGCAGAGGTGATTATTAAATCATTTACTTTTAAAAAAATAGATAATTCTATTTCTATTTCATCATCAAACATCCCTTCTTGGCAACGAGAAGGTGATGATTTAAGTGGGTCTTTAACCGTTGATTTGTCAAAAGCAGGTGCAAATCCAACTTGGCATTTAGAGGCTGATTATTTTAATTCAAGCGGCTATCAGGGAGCAATAATTTATCCTTCTTTAACTGCTGCAACGACAACACAAAATTTCTCAACTTCAACCGATTCTCAACTGAAAGCTCATGCATTGCAAGGATGTTATTTTACATGGAATGTTGTATTAGAAAGCAATAAAAATACTTCAATAGCTTCTCATCAAACAAATATTATTGAAAAGAAATGGGATAAAAAGAATGTTTTTTATTATAACACAACTGGAAGAACACTCAAACTACCTATAAAATATGTGGAGGGTACCGAAAGTATTCGGATTGTTTTTAGTATTGATGGTAATACATCAATATGTAATACATGTTTGAGTTCATTTGATGTATTAAAACTAAATTCGTCAAAGATTAATGCTTTATATTCAATACAGGTTAATAATATTGGTTCAAGTTATTTTGCTGAATTGCCTGTTAGCAATGATCTTTCCAATGGTAATTATAAAGTAACTATTGATTTGAATTATACTACATCTAATATCGGGAGTTCTGATGCAAGGCCTGGTGAGTATTTTTATGCAATAGATTATTTGAAATCAAGTGGAACAAATAATCTTTACCATGAAGAAGGTAAATTTGATTTGACAAAATTTGGCTCATTAGGAAATCCAATAAACAACGATACAACCGTTATTTTTGTAGGTGGAAACCGAAATTCTATTGAGAGTGACTTCATGAAATTAAATACAAATCCAACTACAGGGGATGATTTTTCAATAGCTAATAACCTTCGATATGGCAATATCGGCGAAATAAATTCTAATTACAATACTTGGTATATTGGGCAAGGTAATACAAACTTTATTGAAAATAATGCATATGATATAGGTTTAGCTTTAGATTCAATTGCTAAAATAACTAATCCAAAAGAAATTCATTTGATTGGTCACAGTTTTGGTGGTATTCAAATAAGAACTATGCTGGGAGATGGAGGAAAAAGAATGGACGGTGCTTATGATGTGTCAGGTCAAAACTCAATTAGTAAAATTAAAACCGTTACTTTTCTATCATCGCCACATCGTGGGATTGCAGTAGGTTCTTGGTCATTAATAGATGGTAATGCAGCCGATGAAATGAAAGACAATAGTTATTTTGTAACAACCACACTGAAAAATTTCACATTACCTAATTCAATTAAAATTATTAATGTAACAGGACAAAATACAGATTTACCAATCCCATCCGATGGTGTTGTTGAAATATCATCAAGTTTAGAACCGGTACTATTAGATAGAACCGGTAAGTCTAAATTTATAAATCAATATTATATAAAGAAGTTTTTTCCACAAATTTTTGTATGGAATTTTCTTAATGCACATTCAATGACGCATCACTCTAATATAACTTCAGATGTTTCTCTTTGTACACCAAATGATTATTCAGTATTAAATAGAATATTCTATTATATAAGAGGAGGAAATAGCTTTAATACTGGTATCTACAACATAGGTACACAATCAGCTTCCGACAAATTAAAAATTTTCCCAAACCCAACCACAGGTAAGTTTGAAATTTCAGAAATAGAAGCTTTAGGAGATAAATGTAAAGTGGAAATATTCAATCATCTTGGAGCTGAGATTTACGTATCAGAAAATGAAAATTTCGGAAACAAGATAAGTTTAGATTTAAGTTCTTATCCGGTGGGTATGTATATTGTTAAGTTATCCAATAATGGTATAAGTTATCAGAAAAAAGTAAGTAAGAAATAAAAATTCACAGTAAAAAAGAATCAGGCTAACCGATTGGTTAGCCTGATTCTTTTTATAGTCTCATTGTTTTTTCAATTTATTTGTAACCATCTTCGTGAACACTTTTTATCGAACGCTCGGTTCGGAGTAGCGTCCCCGCTACTTCGTGCTAAAAGCAAGTTTCCAAACTTGCAAATAAAAAGATTCGGCTGAATTTCAGAAATGAAGTTCAGCCGAATCTATAAATGAACAGATTTTTCAATGGGTAAAGTATTGATTTCAATTGATATTCGTATATTTGTGCTCAAATAATATAGCTTATGAGAACAATACAGTTTAAAGTGCCCGATGACATTGATTTGAAAGATTACGATTTTTCAATGATAATTGCTTCAAAATTATACGAAGATGGCAAATTGTCGTCAGGTCAAGCCGCTGAAATAGCAGGATTGTCGAAACGCACTTTTATCGAATTGTTAGGTCGTTATGGCGTTTCTGTTTTTAGTCAATCCATTTCCGATTTACACTCCGATATTGCAAATGCATAGTATAGTTATCTCCGACACAAGTAGTTTAATCCTTTTTGATAAAATTGGAGAACTTGATCTTTTGAATAAGATTTACGATTCAATAGTCACCACCCCTCAAATCGCTACTGAGTTTGGAGAGTCATTACCTGATTGGATTCTTATTATGGAGGTGAAAGATCTAAAATATCAGGAATTCTTAGAAACACAGGTAGATTGGGGTGAAGCAAGTGCCTTAGCTTTGGCAAAGGAGTTAACAGGTTCAATTTTGTTGTTAGATGATTTAAAGGCAAGAAAATTAGCAACAAAATTAAATTTAAAATTTACAGGAACTTTAGGAGTTTTTCATCGGGCAAAGCAATTGGGTTTTGTGGATGAAATTAAACCATTAATTGACAAATTACTTCTGACAAATTTTCGTATTTCAGAAAATATAATCACTGAAATATTGAGAATAAATAACGAGACTTAGTTGAAGTTTAGCGTCGCCGCTACTTTGTGCTAAATGCAAGTATCCAAACTTGTAAATAAAAAGATTCGGCTGAATTTCAGAAATGAAGTTCAGCCGTGATTGTATAAAAAGAATCAGGCTAACCTATTGGTTAGCCTGATTCTTTTTATAGTCTCATTGTCTTTTCAACTTATTTGTATCCATCTTCGTGAACACTTTTTATTGAACGTCCTGAAGGATCGTTCATATTTTTGAAAGCAGCATCCCCAGTTCGGAGTAGCGTCCTCGCTACTTCGTGCTAAAAGCAAGTTTCCAAACTTGCCTGTAAAAATTAGATTCGGCTGAATTTCAATTATTGAAGTTCAGCCGAATGTTTTGTTTTCGGGGTGTCGGCGTTCCAACTCTGTCAGTAGAAAAAAAAGACGGAATTGGAATTAACTATACTGAACGTTGTTTATGACAGCCCATAAACAGACAGAATCGAAATTCTGTCATCCCTGTCAGAGGTCAGAGCGAGGTTGCCGAAGTGGCATGTGGTATAGATAAACTCTAACAGGGTTTTAAAGACTTTGGGAGAGTTTAAATAAAAAATCCATTTAAGACAGTATGATAGATAACGAACGGAGTGTAAATATTGAGTTACACTCCGTTTCAGGTTATTATTAGTTAATACGATACGAAAAAATTATTTAAATTCTATTGACAAAACTTTCGATAATCCAATTTTTATTTCGTCCATACTTTCCATAACACTTCCGATTTTTTTTACAAACCTTTCTTGCGATAAAGAACGTACTTGAAAGCAATCAGCAGTTGAAACCTTAGATAATCCATTTTTAGCATTTGGAATGATTTTCACCATCCACGCTGCAATTTCGTACCTATCTTTCCAGTCCGTAATTGGAACTATCACTTTTAGAGGTAACTTACCTAAAGCATCATCGCTTACAATTATCGCTGGTCTGGTTTTGTTTATTTCAGCTCCGATTGTTGGGTCAAGGTTTATTAGCCAAATTTCACCTTGCTTCATAAAATGTTTCAAAATCAAGTTGTGTAAATGATGTCAATTCCTTATCTGATTTATAATCAAGATATAAAGTGTCGGCAGCTTTTTTCATAAGGTTCTGGTCGGTGTGTGTACGCAATGAGTGAATTGTTTTTTCAATCACATAAATTCGCTTTTGCATTGGCAACCGTTGAATTTCTTTTATTATTTCAGTAGTTCTCATTTCATCAATATTTTAGTTGTATCGTAAGATGTTGATTCTACATCCTTACCAAGTGCAAATATAAAACATTATCTTGAATAGCATTTTATTTATCAAAGAATTAGTTGAAATTGTGATTAAAAAATTGATTTTGAGGTAGATTTTATTGGCGGTCTAGGTTCATTCAGTTGAAGAAGAAAAAGCACTTAGTGAATTCCCCAATTCGAAGTAACGTCCTCACTATTTCATGCTATAAGCAAGTTTCCAAACTTGCCTGTAAAAATTAGATTCGGCTGAATTTATTATTGAAGTTCAGCCGTGATTGAATAAAAAGAATCAGGCTAACCGATTAGTTAGCCTGATTTCTTTTATTTGTTACGATATTTTTTCTACTTCTTCTTGCAGGTCAATTTCAATGCCTTTTTTGTCGTAAAACTTGTACTGTAAGAATCCCAACTTTTGGGAAGCTATTACCTTACAACCATTACCGAATTTTCGTTTCCATTTCCACTTCATCGAGATAAAGCCTTTAGAGATAAAGGCATCTACGTAAGGGTGAATGTGTAATGTAAACTCTTTAATAGATAATTTATTCACCAGAAAATCAATTTTACTTTCCAATTGGTCAGTAAACAAAATTGAAGGTTTGGTTCTACCCTCACCATAACAGGTTGGGCAGGTTTCTTCAATATCGAGGTGAATCACCGGACGAACACGTTGTCGGGTCATTTGCAACAAACCGAACTTACTCAAAGGCAGAATATTGTGTTTGGCTCTATCATTTGCCATGTTTTCACGCATTCTGTCATACAGTTTTTGTCGGTTATCCGATTCGTGCATATCGATAAAATCCACCACAATAATTCCACCCATATCCCGTAACCGAAGCTGTCGTGCAATCTCATCGGCCGCTGCCAGATTCACATCCAGCGCATTGGCCTCCTGTCCGTTTCCGGCTTTCGACCTGTTACCGCTGTTAACATCGACAACATGCAGTGCTTCAGTATGTTCGATTATCAGATAAGCTCCGTTTTTAAACGACACTGTTTTTCCGAAGGCCGATTTCATTTGTTTGGTAATACCAAAACTATCATAAATAGGGGCTTCATCACGATACAGTTTAACTATATCTTTCCTATCGGGTGCAATAAGTTCCACATAATCACGAACTTCTGTAAAAACAGCTTCGTCATTGATATGAATGTGTTTGAAATTCGGGCTGAATAAATCTCTAATTATTCCCACCGTGCGACCTAATTCTTCTAAAATGAGCGAAACTCCTTTAGATTGTTGAATTTTGGCAACTGCTTCTTCCCAGCGTTTTACCAAAATTTTCAACTCATTATCGAGTTCGGCTACTTTTTTTTCCTCAGCTACTGTCCTCACAATTACCCCAAAACCTTTGGGTTTGATGCTTTGAATAAGTTGCTTCAGTCGTTGTCGTTCTTCTTCCGTTTTAATCTTTTGCGAAACCGACACTTTATCGGCAAACGGAATAAGAACTAAAAATCGTCCTGCAATGGAAATTTCGGCAGTTAAGCGGGGTCCTTTTGTTGAAATAGGTTCTTTAGTTACCTGAACAAGAATTTCCTGACCTTGCTTAATAATGTCATTTATTGAGCCTGTTTTCTCAATTTCCGGAAGCAGTTTGACTTTTGAAATGGCAGGCACTTTTTTACGGTCGCTCAGTACCTGCGTTGAAAATTGTGTAAGAGTGTTGAAATTGGAACCTAAATCAAGATAGTGTAGAAAAGCGTCTTTTTCGTAACCTACGTCTACAAAAGCTGCATTTAAACCGGGCA
>JBAXMR010000144.1:0-10002 GCA_037134195.1 Paludibacter sp.
ATTGATTATCTGAATGTTACAAGTACTAAAAAATGTTATGCGGAAAACAGGAAATGATTGGCGAGGAAATTGCCTACGATGATTTTGGTGATTCCAACCATTATAAAAAACGTCAGAAGTCAGTTTAATTATTTCAGAACTTCAGCCTTTATTATTTTCACATCCTCAACAGGACGATCATTAGCACCGGTTTTTACGTTTGATATATTCTCCACAATATCAAGTCCTTCAAGTACTTCGCCAAAGACTGTATATTCTCCATCCAGATGAGGTGTACCGCCAATAGTTTTATAGACCTCACGTTGAAGTGGTGTCATTTTTAATCCAGGATGTGCTTTCATTTCAATATGTACCCGGCTAATAATCGAATCTCGCAACATATTCAGTTTAATCTGATTACGTTCTGATTGGTACTTTTTTACTTCATCTTGTTTTGTTTTTGCAATTTCCTGAAAAAGTTTTGCTTCGAGTTTTTGTTCGTTATTATGATCTATTTCATCTAATTGACTATCAGTAAACGTTTTTCCCTGAACAATATAAAACTGACAACCAGAAGAAGCCCTTAGTGGATTGGTTTGATCGCCTTCACGAGCAGCAGCCAATGCGCCTTTTCGGTGAAAATATTTTGGATAAATAAATTCAGCAGGAATGGTATAACCTACATCACCCGAACCAAGAGTTGCATCTGATTTAGCTGTTTTAGAATCAGGATCACCCGCTTGAATCATAAAATCACTTATTACACGGTGAAACAACACCCCATCGTAAAAGCCTGAATTCACGAGTTTCAGAAAATTTTCACGATGTTTTGCTGTTTCGGGATATAACCGAACTACAATATTTCCATAATTCGTTTCGAAACGCACCACTTTTCCCGGATATTTTTTACTGGCACAAGATTCAGATATGCCTATTGTTACAATTAGAACCAACAGTAGAATTATTTTTCTCATTTTATTGATTGATTTGGATAAAAAATATATTGATTATAACACTTACAAAAATAAGGAAAAATCGTTGATAAAAAAACGCGAACCAGCTCACCGATTCGCGTTTTTATCTTGGTTCTTGATTCTTGTTCTATTATCTTAATATTTACTCACCAACGCATTCACCTCGTCATTCACAAGTTTAGCAAAATCAGCCACTTTCATAGTGCCTTTATCGCCTTCGCCCTGACGACGAACCGATACTTCGCCATTTTCGGCTTCTTTTTCACCCACGATAAGCATAAACGGAATGCGTTTCAACTCGTTATCACGAATTTTACGACCGATTTTCTCGTTACGATCGTCCACCTGAACACGAATGTCTTGTGAATTTAATTCTTTGGCTATTTCAAAAGCATAATCGTTGAATTTTTCGCTGATTGGTAAAATCACTACCTGATCGGGTGTTAACCACAACGGGAATTTACCGGCTGTATGCTCAATCAGTACCGCCACGAAACGTTCCATGGAACCAAACGGTGCCCGGTGAATCATCACCGGACGGTGTTTAGCATTGTCTTCGCCGGTATATTCCAACTCGAAACGTTCGGGCAGGTTATAATCCACCTGAATAGTACCCAATTGCCATTTACGACCAATAGCATCGCGAACCATAAAGTCAAGTTTAGGTCCATAAAATGCAGCTTCGCCGGTTTCTACTTTAGCTTTCAAACCTTTTTCGGCACAAGCTTCGATAATTGATTGTTCAGCTTTTTCCCAGTTTTCGTCTGAGCCAATGTATTTCTCGCGGTTGTTCGGGTCACGTAATGAAATCTGAGCTTCGAAGTTTTCAAACTCCAGTGCATTGAAAATTATGAAGATAATGTCCATTACTTTCAGGAACTCATCTTTCACCTGATCGGGACGACAGAAAATATGTGCATCGTCCTGTGTAAAGCTTCTCACACGGGTCAAACCGTGAAGTTCTCCACTTTGCTCATAGCGATAAACGGTACCGAACTCAGCCAGACGAACTGGTAATTCTTTGTACGAACGTGGTTTAAACTTGTATATTTCGCAGTGGTGCGGACAGTTCATTGGCTTCAACAGGTATTCTTCACCTTCTTCGGGTGTATGAATCGGTTGGAACGAATCTTTTCCATATTTGGCATAGTGACCTGAAGTCACGTACAATTGTTTGTTTCCGATATGCGGAGTCATTACCTGCTGGTAATCGAAACGACGCTGGATTTTCTTCAAAAAGTCTTCCAAACGCAGGCGTAAAGCTGTTCCGCGTGGCAACCACATCGGAAGTCCCTTGCCTACCATTTCGGAGAACATAAATAATTCCAGTTCCTTCCCAATTTTGCGGTGGTCGCGTTTTTTAGCTTCTTCCAGCAATACCAGGTATTCATCCAGCATTTTCTTTTTAGGGAACGTGATACCGTAGATACGGGTAAGCATTTTGCGTTTTTCGTCACCACGCCAGTAAGCTCCGGCTACGCTCAACAGCTTGATAGCTTTGATTTCGCCTGTATTGGGTAAGTGTGGTCCGCGACAAAGATCGGTAAAATTACCCTGTGTATAGAGAGTAATTGTTCCATCTTCCAACGCTTCAATCATTTCGGTTTTATATACTTCGCCAATAGCATCGAAACGAGCCAATGCATCAGCTTTCGTTATATCGGTGCGAACAATGGCTTCTTTACGGGCAGCCAATTCCACCATCTTTGCTTCGATGGTTGGCAGGTCGCCTTCTTTAATAACAGCTGTTCCGGGGTCAACATCGTAGTAGAAACCGTTTTCGATAGCCGGTCCGATGCCAAATTTAATGCCCGGATACAACTCCTGAAGGGCTTCGGCCATAAGGTGAGCCGACGAATGCCAATACGCATGTTTGGCTTCTTCATCGTCCCATTTGTGCAACTTAATGGCTGCATCGGTTTCGATAGGACGGCTTAAATCCCATATTTCGTTGTTTACTGTGATGGCAAGCACCTCTTGTGCAAGTCTTGTGCTGATACTTTCAGCCAATTGGAGTCCGGTAATGCCTTTGGCAAATTCGCGTACCGAACCGTCGGGGAATGTTACTTTAATCATGTGTTTTGAACCTTACAAATGGTTTTTAAATTTTGAAGTGCAAAGATAGGAAAATACAAATTAATAATTAATAATTAATGATTAATAATTGGAAAACGGTGCAAATTAACGCAGCAACTCAGCACCTCTCAATTTGTCTTCATAATAGTTCATATACTTGATTCAAAGCAGAATTGGGTCTTTGCCACGCAGTGGCTAAATGTGAATAAGCTCCGGTAAGCGAAGCGTAACAGGAGGAAGAAAGAAATAAATGACAATTCATTTGATTTTCAGTTCGACTAGTCGAACTGAAAATCAAATAATTACGAAATTAATCATGTGCTGAGCAGTAACAAACTAACATCATATTTGAATCTCAAAATAATAATAAACTTTAAATATACACACAATGAACAATTACATAATATAAATAGTTATACTTTTGTAACCAATTTCAAAATAAACTAACAATGATTAATAATGAAACTGTCTCTATAGACAGGATAATTGAAAATCTTATTTATCTCCATCCCCTGCTTTCTAAGAGCTTGACACGATCAATCCGCTCAAAAACCAATCTTAATCCGGGAAGTTTATATATTTTAGGCATGCTCAGCAAACACGAAATACTTTCCATGTCTGAAATTGGATGTAAACTTTCAATGCCAAAACCTCATGTAACTGCTCAAGTGGATAAATTAATTGCAGAAGAAATGGTGGAGCGACTTTTTGATCCAACTGACAGGCGGATTGTAAACATTCGAATGACAGAAAAAGGAAAGGAAGATTTCAAAGCCATAAAACAAGAAGTTAGTCAGGATATGCGTGAACGTATCACAAAACTTGACGAACAAAAGCTAAAATCGCTTTTCGATTCCACTCAGGTGGTTCGGGATATTTTATCGGATATTATGACCGATACAAAAATGAATTTATGTACTAAAATTTAAAAAATAAACAAATAAAAAATAAGAGTATGACTAAGAAGAAAAAAGATTTAAAGGTTTACATTCCGCTTACAGCTGTAATTCTGTTTGTAATAATAGGTGCAACTTACTGGTATATTGATTATACAAAGTATATTAAAACTGACGATGCATACGTAACGTCTGATATTGTGACGGTTAGCCCCAAAATCATGGGACGTGTAAGCAAACTTTATGCCGAAGAAGGTGATTCTGTAAAACAAGGACAATTACTTGCAGAACTTGACAGTACTGATTTATTGGCTCAAAAAAAACAGATTATTGCTTTAAAAAATCAAACTCAGGTTGGAAAATCGCAGGCTGAAGCCAAATATCAGTTCGACCTTAAAAACATTGATGTCTTGAAAATCAATGTAGAGCGGGCTAAAGAAGATTTCGACCGCAGCAAAGCACAATTTACAGGTGGTGTAACAACGAAAGAACAGTACGACCATGCGAAAAAAGCTCTCGAAAGTGCTCAGGCTCAATACGAAGTAGCAAAAGCACAAATTCAGGTTTCAAAAACTCAGGTAGCAAGTGCTGAAAGCGGAATTGCTTCGTCACAAAGCTCGATTGAAGCTATCAATACTCAGTTGAGAAATACAAAATTATATGCTCCTGTAAGCGGTGTGGTGGCTAAACGCTGGTTACTACCTGGCGACATTGCCAATATGGGTCAATCTATATTCACTGTGAACAACAATTCAAAGTTTTGGGTAATGGTATTTCTGGAAGAAACCAAGATAGATAAACTGCATATTGGTCAATCCGCTAATTTTACCTTAGATACTTTTGAAGGTGTGACTTTCAGCGGTAAAATATTTTTATTAGGTTCAACCACAGCCTCACAATTTTCATTGATTCCGCCAAGCAATGCTTCGGGTAACTTCACCAAAATTACTCAACGTATTCCTATCAAAATTTCGATTGACGGCACAGAAAAAGGCAACAAGTTAGACAGTTATAAGTTTCTGACCGGGATGTCGGCTGTTGTAAAAATCATCAAATAAATATGCGTAAAATTCCAATTACACATAAAATTCGCAGGAAACTACGAAACTCAAACTCGTCATACCATCCCAAAAGCAAATACTATAAATGGTTTGTGCTTGGAAATGTAATGTTGGGGACGTTTATGGCGGTTCTCGACAGTACAATTGTGAATGTAAGTCTACCCAAAATCATGTCATCCTTTGGCGTGGGGTTATCTACTATTCAGTGGGTAATAACCGCCTATATGCTTTCCATGGCTGTTATGTTGCCTACTTCGGGTTGGCTGGCCGATAAGTTTGGGTATAAAAAGATGTATTTCTGGGGCTTATTTCTGTTTACTTTCGGTTCGTTATTGTGTGGATTATCAAATGACGAAACTACCCTGATTATGTCGCGTATCATTCAGGGATTGGGTGCAGGAATGATTCAACCGCTTGGTATGGCCATTATTACCCGTGAGTTTCCGCCTCAGCAACGAGGTGTGGCGCTTGGCTTTTGGGCTATCTCGGCGGCGGCATCAGTTTCGTTCGGACCAATGATTGGCGGATACTTAGTTGATAATTTCTCCTGGCAGTTAATTTTCGATGTGAATATTCCGGTAGGTATTGCTGCCTTGTTGTTTACAGTTGTAATTCAGCGTGAATTTATTCACCCAACTGCACGGAAGTTCGATTATATCGGGTTTATTTCGGTTATTGTATTCTTGCCGGTTCTGCTTTATGCATTATCAGAAGGCAATGCACAAACAAATTCTCAAGGTTGGTCAGCACCGTATATATTGGTATGTTTTGCCATTTCGGCAATTGGTTTGGCTGTATTTATAACCCAAGAATTGACCACTGAAAGTCCGTTGATAGAACTACGATTATTGAAGGACAGAAATTTTGGAATGACCAACATTATCATGTTTGTTTTTAGCATGGGAATGTTTGGAAGCACATTTTTACTACCACTCTACCTTCAAAATTCAATGGGCTACACCGCACTACAATCGGGTGCAGTATTCTTACCGGTTGGTATTATTCAGGGATTTATGTCACCGGTATCGGGCATTTTTTCCGATAAAGTAAATGCTAAAGGACCGGTTATTTTGGGTGTTGGATTGTTGGTGTTGAGTTTTTACCTGAATTCCGAATTATCATTTCTCACTGAGCGGTCGTATGTAATGACTTCACTCTATTTGCGCGGTTTTGGAATGGGTATGATTTTCACGCCGTTGAGTACCATGTCGTTGCTTACTTTACCTCGCGAAAAAATGGCACAGGCTTCGGGAATTTCAAATACGATTCGCCAAATTGCAGGTAGTATGGGAGTTGCTTTATTGTCAACTGTTTTGACATCACGGGTAAATTTTCATGCACAGGTTTATGGTGGGGCTATTCAGTCAGGTTCGCAGGTTTTTCAAAATATAACACGGAATATTGCTACGTACATCACGCATAATGCAGGAAGTTCGTATGCAACTGCTTTGAAGCAAAGTCAGAGCATTTTAATGTCCAATGTTAGCTCACAGGCATTTATTCAGGGAATTAATGATGACTTTTTATTGGCAGCTGGTATCACCATGCTGGGATTTATACCTATTTTGATGCTAAAATCGAAAAAGAAAACTATTCCGGGTCTGGTAAAAGAAGAAAAAACACATGTTGAAATATTAGATTAAATTAAAAATATGAAAAAGATAAATAAACTTATAATTGCATTATTGCTGCTTTCTGTTTCATCTAGCTATGCTCAGCAAAATAATGTATCCGATTCACTGACTTTGTCGGGAATTATGAATCAGGTCATTGCAAATTATCCCTTGCTAAAAAAGGCTGATAAGGAACTGATTGCTATTGATGCTAAGATTGGACTTACCAAGACAGCCTATTTACCCGATGTGAATTTCTCCAGTTCGTACACCCGACTTGGGCCTACCACATCAATCACCATGGTTATTAACAATATACCTCATGCGCTGGAATTATATCCACCAAACATGTATAATGCCACTGTTTCGGTAAATGAAAACATCTACGATTTTGGCAAAACAGCAAAAAATATTGCTCTCGATGAAAAAAACAAAGAAATGGTTCAACTTACCGTGGAACAAGCTAAACAACGCATTTCGATGGCAGTTATGGGCAATTTCTATGGAATCAGTTTTTTGCAGGAAGCAATCCGTATTAAAGACGATCAGTTGAAAACGCTTAACGAACACCTGCTGTTTGTTCAGAAAAAAGCCGACACCGGTTCAGCTACCAAATATGAGATACTGACCACAAAAGTACGAATATCGGTGATTGAAAATGCAAAAACAGACTTACAAACCGCCTTACAGATTCAGTTGAGCCAGTTAAACTCTTTTTTGGGGAAACCACAGGATAGTAACATTGTGCTGAAAAAAGAACTAAATGTTCAACAACTTGTACCTTCAGTCGATTCACTTTGCAATATTGCTTTTGCCAACCGCTACGAAATGAAAATGGCTCGTAAAAAAGAAGAAATTTCAAAATCGAAACTCGATGTAATTGCTGTTCAGAACAATCCATCGCTCAATGCTTTTGGATCGGGAGGTTTTAAAAATGGATATTTCAACAGTAGTTTTCAGGATACCGGCATGTTAAACTATGCTGTAGGTATAGGATTTAAAATGCCCCTGTTCGATGCCAATCGCTCGAAATATCTTAAAATTCAAGCCAATGCCGATCTGGAAGGAAATCAACAGGAAACTGAACTGACCCGCCGAAATATCACAAACGAAGTGGTTGAAAATCGTGCCAATGCACTATCGGCATTAAAAAAAGTGAAACAGTCGGAATTGCAGTTGCAACAGGCATCACAGGCCTACGAACTGGCCGAAGTAAGCTACAAAGCCGGGGTAATTACCAATCTTGATTTGCTGGACAGCTACACTTCACTCTCTGAAAGCAAACTGGCACTTTTTAAAACAAAAATCGATTATTCTGTTAATATTCAGCGATTGAAAATTGCATTGGGCGAAAAAATCTATTAATCACCTGTTTCGGTTATTTTTAAAGAGTCGGTTTGAAAAAATCGGCTCTTTTTGGCTTCCCGGAGTATAGTTTTATTTTTTATCATTATATTTGAAACTTTATTTAGAAAAAATACTCTTATGAAAAAAACAGTTATTTTCAAATTATTATTTATGAGTTTAATATCACTCTTTGGTTTACAAGTCAATGCACAGGATTGGGCTAATTTAAAAAAGTATAAAGCAGAAAATGCAACTCTTCAATTACCGTCCAAACATGAAAGTCGTGTGGTGTTTATGGGTAATTCCATTACGCAACAATGGAAAGAAAAAGATTCGGCGTTTTTTCAGGTTAATCCCTATATTTGTCGTGGAATAAGTGGACAGACTACCCCACAAATGTTGCTTCGTTTTCGTCAGGATGTGGTAGAACTTCAGCCTAAAGTAGTAGTTATTCTGGCCGGAACCAACGATATTGCCGGAAATACAGGACTTTCCACACTCGAAATGATCATGAACAATCTGGCTTCGATGACCGAAATTGCCAAAGCCAACGGAATCAAAGTCATTTTGTGTTCCATACTTCCTGCTTATGATTACCCCTGGCGAAAAGGACTTGAGCCCAATATCAAAATTCCAAAAATGAATGATTTGATAAAAGACTATTGCAAAAAAACAAATACCTTTTATCTCGATTATTTCTCGGCAATGGCGGACGATAAAAACGGAATGAAAGCCGAACTAACAACGGATGGCGTACATTGTACACTACAAGGTTACAAACTGATGGAGACAATGGTTCAGGAAGCTATTTCTGATGTTTTGAAGAACAAAAAGACCAATTAGTTTTCTATAATCTTTTCATTTCCAATCGTACATCTAAAATCTAAAATCGTAAATTAAAAGATGATTTACAATCAATGGTACGTGATTCTCGAATCACGCGAAGTAAAAGCTAAGAAGCCAATCAAAATCACCCGACTGAACGAAACTATGGTGGTTTGGCGTGACGAACAAGGAAAAGTATGCTGCATAGCCGACAGATGCTGCCATCGCGGTGCATCGTTGTCGTGCGGAAAACTGGTGGATGGTAAAGTAGAATGTCCGTTTCACGGATTTCTATTCGATGGCGAAGGAAAAGTCAAACTGATTCCTGCCATAGGCAAAAACGGAACAATTCCCGAATCGCAAAAAGTAAACGCCTACCCAACTTACGAAAACTACGGCTTAATATGGATTTGGTACGGCGATAACGAAAAGAAGACTGAGAAACCATTCTTTTTCAAGGAACTGGCTGACATGTCATATTCCACCTTTATCGACCCCTGGAATTCACATTATTCACGCTGCATTGAAAATCAACTGGATGTAGTTCATCTTCCATTTGTACATAAAACCACCATTGGAGCAGGCAATAAAACCCTGGTAAATGGTCCTGTGGCAATTCGTGAGGGTGAATTACTAACATTTTACGTGGATAATGTAACCGATGATGGAAAAACAATTCCGCTTAAACCCGAAGAAATTACCGATTACAAAAAACTATTCCATTTACAATTTCATTACCCGAATATCTGGCATAACCCTATTTCCGATAAATTCCGAATTTTTGCTGCCTTTGTTCCGGTAGATGAAGAAAATACGCTGATATACCTCCGTAATTATCAAAATTTCCTCAAAATTCCTATTTTGAAACAGATAGTGAATTATTTTATGAAACTATCGAATATCGTTATTCTGCGGCAGGATAAACGGGTAGTAATTACACAACTGCCAAAGAAAACTGCAGTTAAAATGGATGAACGCCTTATTATGGGTGACAAACCGATTATTGAATACAGGAAACATAGGGAAGAGTTGATGAGGAAATAATAAATGATGCAAGACCTAACAGATTTTTAAAACCAGTTAGGTCTTGTTATACCACCTCCACATTTAATCCCAAATTTAATTTCCGTGAAATGTCTTCTATCTGCCTTTTCTTTTTATCGGTGGAGGAATGAGTAATACCAAATGTATTTATATTATGACCCAAAAACTATCAGAAAAAATATATCTA
>JBAXMR010000145.1:0-9890 GCA_037134195.1 Paludibacter sp.
AAAATAGGCATAACTGGTTGGATAATAAAATATCTCAGGCATTGAAATCAAGTCCAACCAAAGCCACTGAGAAGCAGTTTCAATGCAGCTGAACTCTTTAATAATTAATCATTAAAATGGCAGTTTGAGGAATCAGGCTGCTTTTTTTGTGTCTGATTGGAAATAGAGCCTACGGTCAATGGCGGTCAACGCGGACAACAAAAGAAAATTCAGTGGACCGAAAAAAGTTTGGCACGGTCAATAACGGTCAACC
The DNA here is from genome assembly GCA_037134195.1 of Paludibacter sp. Classification (GTDB taxonomy): domain Bacteria; phylum Bacteroidota; class Bacteroidia; order Bacteroidales; family Paludibacteraceae; genus Paludibacter. The sequence continues at coordinate 254 of JBAXMR010000145.1, forward strand.
CGGACATTTTTACTCATTGGCAAACTTGTTGCAAAAACAGAGGGCGTAGGGTGCTACAGGTTTAATGAAAACTCTTTACTATCGATCAATGTAAAAAGAGCAGACATTAAGGAACGATTCGAAAGAACAATGATTGATCAGCATTATTCAGGCAGAATCAGATTGCACAAAAATTATTTTCTAACCCATACAAAAAATTTAAAAAAAATGGGAAAATTAGTAATTGGTATTTTGGGAGGATTCTCGGGTACCGTAGGAACCGTGGTGGGTAGCACCAACAAAAAGGGCGATGATATTATCAGAGCCAAAACAAAAAGGGCACGTACTTCGAATACTGAAGGACAAGCCAATCAGCGTACCAAGTTTGGATTAGTAACAAGCTTTATGCAGGCTATTAATTTCATTCTTAAATTCAGTTTCAAAGTAGTGGCAGGTGATCTCATGACACCGTATAACTACGCTTGTCAGTATGCATTGAAAAAAGCAATAACGGGTGTAGCCCCTGATTTTGAACTGGATTATAGTAAGATTCTCGTGAGTCAGGGTCTCCTTAGCCGCGAATCTATAGCTGCTGCAGAACTGGTGGATGGAATCGTAAATTTCCACTGGGAAGACAATTCCGGTTCCGGTAAATGCACAAGCACTGATAATGCTGTCTTGTTGGTCTATAATGTGGATCAATGTGAGTTGAGCTATTCAATTGGTGCTGTTACCCGGGGAATGAAAGCAGGAAGTCTGCCTCTACCGTATAACCAAACCGGTGATACATTGTTGTTTTATTTGTTCTTTCAGTCGGCTTCGGATGAAACACTGGTATCGAGCAGTCACTTTTTGGGAAGCGTGGTAGTAGCCTGATAAAAATGGGCTGCGAAACATGGGAAGTCCCCGGCATTCGGTTGTCGGGGATTTTTTTCGTACGTGGGGCAAGGTATTAAGCCAACAGGATGTAAGTTCTTATACTTTTTTATATCAGAACTTGATTATCACTCACTAAAATTTGTACATTTGCATGCTTAAAAATACAAATCAAAAATAATACTTCCAAATGCACTCACTGCGTAAGATACAACTTATTTTATGGTTGTTCTTTTTTACTACAATTACATACTCTCAGGCTCCTGAAGGATACTATAATGCTGCTAATGGAAAAGCCGGAGCTGCCCTGAAAACTGCAATTTATACAATTATTCGCCCACATACTAAATTAGATTATTATTCTTCAAGCGAATACTTTAAGTATACCGACTGGAATCCGAATGGCTATTTTTGGGATATGTATTCAAATTATAAGCGAACCGATTGGTACGGAATGAACCGGGAACATTCGCTTCCGAAAAGTTGGTTTGGCGTGGCGTCAGGGCAGGAAAATTCCATCCCCATGGGTACAGATTTACACAATTTGTATCCATCTGATTATGATGCCAATATGGCTAAATCTAATTATCCGCTGGGGGTAGTTACAGGTACAAATGTTATTACAAACGCAATGATAAACGAAAAGGTTGGTCTTTCCACTTCCTATTCTCCGCAATATACCGGAACAGTTTTTGAACCTGCCGACGAATATAAAGGTGATTTTGCCCGAGATTATATGTATATGGTTACCTGTTACGAAGATTATTCAAGCCGCTGGACAAGTATTGGTACAGAAAGTATGTTACTGGGAGGTACTTATCCGGTTTTCAGAGATAAAGCTATTGCATTATTATTGAAATGGCACAGGCAGGACCCGGTTAGCACAAAAGAAATTGATCGTAACAATGCTGTTTTTAAACTTCAGGGAAATCGCAATCCGTTTGTTGATTACCCCGACTTTGCAGAATTTATTTGGGGAAAATACGTGGGAAAAGCCTGGAAAACCATCGCATTTACTACTTATCCAAGTCCGGCTCGTACATTACTCAAAGTTATGGTTAAAAACCCTACCCTGACTGCTTATAACATTCACAATCTGAGTGGTATTCTGGTGCAAAGTGGTAAATTATCAGCCGATACTACTTTGTCGGTCGAACAACTTAAGAATGGGCTGTATATACTGACTGTATATTCCGGCTCTACCCGTATGACTGATAAGTTAGAAGTAAGGCATTAGAATTCCTGACTGTAAAAATTAATTTCTTTCGACCCCCTTACACTAAGCAATGAAGTCATTTACTTTTTGACATCAACCACGTAAAATTGAATTAAAATACAACAAGGATGTAAATTTAATTGTATTTTTGTATGTTGTAATCTTTAAAACAAAAGCGATATGAAAACACTTACTGCAAGAATGAAACTGGTTTCCGGCTTTTCGTTTTTCCTACTGATATTTTTGTTTTTCCCTGTTGCTGCAAGGACTTCGACAACGCTGACAGAAATAGAACACAACGACAATTTTACAGAATACAAAGGTAAAATTGTTGACAAAAAATCGGGTGTAACACTGGCTTATGCCGGATTGACCATCGTAGGGACGAACATTTCTACCATCTCCAATTCCGAGGGTGATTATTCGATTAAAATCACCAGGGATCTGCTGAATCCGAAAGTAAAAATCAGTTTTATCGGTTATAAAAACAAACTGGCTACGTTGGCCGATTTGGGCAAAGCCCGTATCGAACTGGAACCGACGTCGATTGAACTGCCGGAATTGAATGTAATCTCGAAAGATGCAGAAGTGCTGATTCGTGCTGTACTTGAAAAACGCGGCGAGAATTATTTCAATTCGCCAACCCTGATGACCGCTTTTTACCGTGAAACTATCCGTAAAAGCCGAACCTACGTGTCGCTTGCCGAAGCGGTGGTGGAAGTGAACAAGCAACCTTACACATCACTTAAAGCTGATGCGGTGCGGCTTTTCAAATCGCGCAAGCAAACCGATTACAATAAGTTGGATACGCTGGCTTTCAAACTGCAAGGTGGTCCTTTCAGCTCGCTATATCTGGATATAATGAAGAATCCGGAGTTTATTTTTACCGATGATATGATTACGAACTATGAATTTACCTTCGACCATTCCACCCGTGAAGATAATCGCCTGATTTATGTGCTTGATTTTAAACAACGACCAACTACAAACAATCCTATGTATTACGGGAAGTTGTATATCGATGCTAAAAGTCTGGCATTGAAAACTGCTGTTTTTAGTCTGAATATTAAGGATAAAGATGCTGCTGCCTCGATGTTTATTCAGAAAAAACCGTTTAATGCCCGAGCCTATCCTACCGAAACGAAATATAGGGTTGATTACCTGGAAAAAGATGGGAAATGGTATTATGCCTATAGCCGCATTGAGTTGGGAATGAAAATTATCTGGAAAAAAAAGCTATTCAATACCAATTATTTTTCCACGGTGGAAATGGCTGTAACAGATTGGGGACAAGGAGCTGAAGTGAAATCGTTTAATTATAAAGACCGCCTGAAACCTTCGGTGATTATCAGCGACGAGGCAGATGGGTTTTCCGATCCGAAATTTTGGGGCGAATTTAATGTGATTGAACCCGAAAAATCAATCGACACGGCTATTAAAAAGATTCAAAAACAGCTGGAAAAGAAATAAAAATCTACTCAGAATCGGCTGCAATTCATTACTTTTGCGGCTTATCAATTTAAAACTCAATAATGAAACGAATCAACATCCTTTTAGCTGTGCTTGTGCTTGTTCAGCTTGGCTTTTCACGCAATCAGGTCGATACAATTTCTGTGTTTTCGACCAAAATGCACAAAGAAATCAAAAACGTGGTTGTCGTTCCCGAAAATTACTCGAAGAACAAGCATTATCCGGTGGTTTACCTACTCCATGGATATAGTGATAACTACGCCAAATGGATAAAAACTGTTCCCACTATCAAGGCACTTTCCACCGAACATCAGTTTATCATTGTTTGTCCCGATGGTGGTTACAGCAGTTGGTATATGGATAGTCCAATTGATTCAACTTTTCAGTACGAGTCGTATATTATTAAAGATTTGCTTTCGTATGTCGATGCGCATTATGCCACCATTCCCGACAGAGTAGCACGCGCTATTACGGGTTTAAGCATGGGTGGTCACGGTGCGCTTTATCTGGCTATCCGCAATAAAAATCTTTTTGCACATGCCGGGAGCATGAGTGGTGGAGTGGATTTGCGATATAATACTAAAAGTTGGGATATTGCCAAACGACTGGGAAACTTCGAAACCAGACCCGATGAATGGAATAACCGCTCAGTGGTGAATCTGGTGGAAAGTTTAAAAAATAATGAACTTGACCTGATTATCGATTGTGGTACTTCCGACTTTTTCTATCAGATAAATGCCGCTTTACATCGCCGTTTAATGGCATTAAATATCGACCATGACTATATCGAACGCCCCGGAAGACATAGTTGGTCTTACTGGACAAACTCAGTCAACTATCAGTTTCTGTTTTTCGACAGATGTTTTAAAGTGCAGAAGAAATAAACGATGTCTCCAAAACTATTATCACACGAAGCTTTTCAAGCGGTTCGCTACAGCAATTTCAGGTATTTTCTCGGATATCGGTTTTTTATGACTACTGCCACCTTGATGCAGTCGGTGATTGTGAGTTGGCACATGTATTTTCTGACTAAAAATGTATTATGGTTGGGAATGATTGGCCTGGTGGAAGTGCTTCCGCAGGTTTCCGTTTCATTGTTTGCCGGTCATTATGTTGATTTATGGGACAAAAAGAAAATTATTCGTTTTACCATGCTATTGCTGCTTATTGGCTCGGCTATTCTCACGCTTTACAGCATTCAGTCCTTTCATTCCTTTGAACGGTTTGGAATTTGGCCCATTTTTATAACCATTTTTCTTACCGGACTTTCGCGGGGAATTCTCATGCCAGCCAATACAGCTTTACTCGGATATATTGTAGATAAAAAACATTATGCCAATGCTGCAACCTGGAACAGTGCCAACTGGCATTTTGCGGCTGTACTTGGTCCTGCTTTGGGTGGATTAGTATATGCATTTTCCACTATTTCTGTGGCATACAGTTCTGTATTCGTGATTTATCTTATTTCGTTGGCAATGGTCAATGGATTGAAAGTGGAACATGTGATTCGAAAACTGGATTCAGCTACGGAAGATATGATTAGCCGAATTGGTGAAGGGATTCGTTTTGTAATGAAATCGCAGGAGTTGGTGGGTGCATTCTCGCTGGATATGTTTGCCGTACTGTTTGGCGGTGCTGTGGCTATGCTTCCGGTTTATGCTTCGGATATACTGCATGTAGGACCCGAAGGATTAGGATTTTTGCGCGCCTGTCCGGCTATCGGGTCGATTTTTATGTCAGTTTACCTGATGTTTAATCCGCCGGTAAATAACAGCGGCCGAATATTATTACTCAGCGTGGCAGCTTTCGGATTGTGTATGATTGGATTTGCATTTTCAACCTTTTTTTGGCTTTCAGCCATACTCTTAATTCTCAGCGGATTGTTCGATAATGTGAGCGTGGTGATTCGCGGAACGATTCTACAGCTTTACACACCGGAACACATGCGTGGTCGGGTTGGGTCGGTCAACAGCATTTTTATCGGTTCTTCCAACGAGTTGGGTGCTTTTGAATCAGGTATTGCCGCTAAATTTATGGGCTTAGTTCCGTCGGTGGCTTTTGGCGGAATAATGACGCTGATTGTGGTGGCTGCTACGGCTAAAATCAATCCGGTGTTGCGAAAATTATCGTTGAAATAAAGCCGCTTACTTCTTCTTAATTGCTACCGAAAGTAAAATGGAGATGGTTAGAAATGACACAATAACTCCCAGCGAAACGAAGTTGGAAATCTGAAAATGATAACCAAATTCAGCACAAAATTCATTCACCATCATTTTTATTCCGATAAAAGTCAGAATACCTGAAAGTGCATACTTCAGGTAATGAAAATATGCCATAATGCCGTTCAAAGCAAAATACAACGACCGCAAACCCAGAATGGCAAAGATATTAGACGTATAAACGATAAACGGATCTTTGGAAACCGAAAGCACAGCCGGAATAGAATCTACCGCAAAAATCAGGTCGGACGCTTCGATTACTAACAAGGCGATAAAAAACGGCGTGGCATAAAGGATTTTTTCTTTCCTAACAAAAAACTGTGACCTCGACATGTCGTTGGTTACGGGAAATACCTTTTTAAAACCACGGATAAAGAAATTCTTGTTTGGATTGTATTCTGCATCATCTTTTTCGAAAATCAGTTTTATCCCTGTGTAAACAAGGAACGCTCCAAACAAGTACATAACCCATACAAAGCGTTGAATCAATGCCACCCCTGCAAAAATAAATATTGCCCGCATGAAAATGGCACCGATTATGCCCCAAAACAAGATTTTATGCTGAAACTTAGGTTCGATTTTGAAAAATCCAAAAATCAATATAAAAACAAACAGGTTGTCAACACTCAACGACTCCTCAATCAGGTAACCGGTAAGGAATTCTATTGCTTTGATTCTCCCGAAATAATGATACACTCCGAAATTGAAAACAACAGCCAGTAAAATCCAGAATACGCTCCACAAAAGAGCTTCCTTCATGTTCACTGCTTTGTCTTTCTTATGAAAAACGAATAAATCGAGGCACAACATAACCGCTACAAAAGCGATAAAACCTAACCAAAACTCAACACCAACTGCCATTTTACTAACCTTAATTTATTGGAAAATTCATTGGAAAAATCTACTTTCGAAAAGCGATACAAAGTAAATCAATAAAACGCATATAAGCAAAAATTTATCTAACACTGAGTTTAAGAAAAAAATCTTAATATCAGAATCACATAACTTCAAAAAATCATTATCTTTGCGCGCAATTAGATTTTTCATTGTTTGCCACTGAACGAAACACAGCCTATTGCTGTTTTTTCTTCGTTGTTCAAACCTATTTTACAAAAAAAATCGTTAAGAAGAAAATATGAAAAATACGCAACTCCGTACCTGGCTTTTTTATATCGTCATGCTGGCTTTGTTTGCCGTATTTACCTATCTTCTTTTTCAAAAAGGAGAGGTATTTAATAGTTTAGCTCCATTAAAAGTACATGCTGTTCAGCAGGGAATGGGTCTTGAAGTGTTTAAATCCTCTATTTTTCATAATTTGGCTGAACCGGCTTCTATGCTTTTGCTCCAGATTATTTCAATACTGATAGTTTCCCGTCTTTTTGGTTATTTGTTTAAAAAAATAGGCCAGCCTACCGTTATCGGTGAAATTCTGGCAGGTATTGTTCTTGGTCCATCGCTGTTAGGTTATTTCTATCCTCAGGCTTTTCATTTCCTTTTTGCGGCTAATTCCTTGGGTAACTTATATATTATAAGTCAATTAGGACTTATCTTGTTTATGTTTACCGTAGGTATGGATTTGAATGTTGGTGTGTTGAAGCAAAAAATAAGTCAAACCTACGTTATAAGTCATGCAAGCATACTAATTCCGTATTTATTGGGTATGACGCTGGCTTATTTTGTTTATAAGGAATTTGCGGCAAGTCATACTGATTTTCTTTCATTTGCCTTGTTTATAGGTATTTCAATGAGTATTACTGCTTTCCCTGTATTGGCAAGGATTGTTCAGGAAAAAGGATTGAGCAAAACTCATTTGGGAACAATGGCAATTGCCAGTGCTGCAAACGATGATGTTACAGCTTGGTGTATTCTGGCGGCTGTAATTGCCATTGCCAAAACGGGAAGTTTTATAAGTTCGCTTTATACTATTGGTTTTTCGGTTTTGTATGTAATATTTATGTTGCTTATTGTCAAACCTTTTCTGAAAAGAGTGGGAGAGATTTATAGCAACAGCGAGGTATTGAATAAAAGTATTGTGGCTTTTTTGCTGCTTATTCTGATTGTATCGTCATTTATTACACAGGTAATTGGTATTCATGCACTTTTCGGAGCATTTCTGGCCGGTGTGGTTATGCCGCAACTACCAAATTTCCGGCGAATGGTAATCGAAAAAATTGAAGATGTTTCAGTAACCTTGCTTTTACCTTTATTCTTTGTATTCACCGGATTACGTACAGAGATTGGGTTGCTTAATTCTCCTTATTTATGGGGAATTTGCGGAATCTTTATTTTAGTTGCTATCGGTGGAAAATTTGTTGGAGGAGCATTTACAGCTCGTATTTTGGGTGAAACATGGAAAGATAGTCTTTCTATTGGTGTATTGATGAATACCCGTGGACTGATGGAACTTATTGTTTTGAATATCGGTTACGAAATGGGAATTTTACCACCGGCAATTTTTGTTATGTTGGTGATAATGGCGTTGGTAACTACATTCATGACCACACCTGCTTTATCGATTATCAATTATATTTTCCCCGAAAAAGACATTGAGCAGGAATACATTATTCAGAAAACTCAGGGTATTTTCAAAACACTTATTGCTGTGGGAAATCCTGAGAACGGAAAGGCTTTACTTTCTGTTGCAAAAACTGTTCTCGATGGCACAAAAAATACCCTTGCAGTTACGGCTTTGCATATCACGCCGGGTACCGATACTAATCCGATTTACGGAGATCAGTTTTCAGTCGAAAGTTTTAGAGTAATTAAGGACGAAGCTGAATCACTGGATATTCCTGTCGAAACTGATTATAAAGTGGCCGATATAATTGAGTCAGAAATTGTAAAAACGACAAATCATAATAATTTTGATTTTCTGTTGGTAGGAGCAGGAGTTTCATTGTCAGGAATACCGTTTTTCAAGGAAACCACTCGTTTCCAGAATGTTCGTTGGCTTAATCGTGCTATTAATAATATCTTCAAACAACAGCAATTTTTCTTTCCCGGATCACTTATTAAGGATAAAACCAAGTATTTTGTTGATAATACCAATTGCAGTGTAGGCGTATTTGTCAATCGCGGTTTTACAGGTATTTCTACAACTTTGGTTTACCTTCATGATGAATCTGATGAGTTTCTGCTTCGGTATGCCCGCCGTTTGATACGAAATAACAGTGGAGTGACTATCAGTATTGTAGATGTAAACAAACTAGCATCAACCAGCGAAGTGATTCGTAAGGGAATTCAGGAACTACGCCAACAATACCCGAATGAAGTGAAAATAAACAAAGCCACCCGGCTTTCGTCTACAATCTTTGCAAAACAAAGTTTTATGCTGATTAGCTGTCCTACCTGGGATAAACTTTCTGAAACCCGCAAACACGATTTGAAAAACATCCCTTCTACGTTGATAATCAATAAGAAGAATAGTCGTTGGCACACCGGAGCAAGAAATAAGCATATCCCTAATGTTTCTATTGATTTGATGTCGGCAGAAATGTAGATAATCGAATCGAGTAGTAAGCGATTAGCATGTACCGTTCTGTGTACGGCAGTTATATGTTTTTCAACTCACTATGGATGTATGTTGTTTTCAGTTATACAGTTGGTATCATCACTCTAACCTATTCTTCGGATTCTGTGTCCCATACTTCTGTTAGGAGTTTCATAACTCTGTCTCAATCATTCAAATCTTAACCCATTTTGCAGCTATCCGTGCATAAAATGATTATTTTCAGCCACTTCATTTTTTTAAAGTTTGTGGTTTGGGCACTACAGATTTTTTTTCGGACTAACGGAGCATATTTATATTTCAACGCATCAAGATGGCTCACCCGTAAAAGTTGTGGAGAAAATAAAAATTAATAATTTTGCAATTGAA
>JBAXMR010000146.1:0-9747 GCA_037134195.1 Paludibacter sp.
TCAGCAGTTACGAAATGATAAATCATTTCTCACAGCACACCTACGCTCAACTGAGATTGCAAATCCCAGTAACGGTGTGCAAGCATTTTTACATTTTAAGAGCATATCCGGCAGGTCGGGGGGGGGTTAGAAATAGGCATAACGATTGACAGAACCGCAATGATAAATATACCTTTAAAACTTTGAATTAGATAAAATAATTACACTTTCTCGAAGTTCCGTTACATTTGGGCTATATTTTGTTTTCCGTTTTTTCACATATCTCAAAACACCTATTTCCTTCAAATACCAACCTGCTTTAGATGCAATATCACCAATAATTAGATCTACTGGAATTTCAAGACCTGCATATGCTGAATTAGAAACAACAAACCAAATCTGAGCATCTTTAGCTGCTTTTGCTTTTAGAAGTTTTAATATGTTAAGCATATCTTCGAAGTAAGCTTGAATCATAAATGGTATGTTTTTATGCATCAAGTTTTCCCTATTCAAATTTATATGTTTCATCGTTTGCTCATAAAGTAAACCGAAATCACTCAGTATTGGCATTTCCCATTTGGCTTGAACATGGGAACGCACTGTTTCAAGTCTTAAATCGTATAGTTTCTGAGATGTTTGAATAAATTTGCCTAGAAATAATTCAGGTCTATAAATATCTGTGTAATCAAAAGTATTAAGATATGGAGGAGACGTTACACAGAGTTTAAAATTCTTCAGTTCATCTGAACTTTCTAAAACACTTCTACAATCACCTTTTAATATTTTAGATTTTGACTGTATAGGATTACTTTGAATATCATCTTTAATGATTGATATACTATTGACTAAAGTTTCACTAAATGTATCTTTATTAAAACTATTTTTATCCCAATTATCCCTATAACGTAAACATTTACCATCTCTTTTTGCATTGCCATTTTTCATAGCAGATGAAATTAGAGCCAACTTAACTAGTTTTCTAATATCGTAACTTTGAATAGTATTGCTGTATTGCCAACTAGCTTCGAATGAATTCAAAACTGAGTCATTGAAAAGCCATTTCTTGAGGTTTTCTTTTTCTGAAAAAGTTGAATACCCTAAAAGAGGGGATTTTGCACTTCTTTCAATAGATTGTAATAAATCACTTTCTATATTTTTGAATTTAGCAATATCACCATTCTTGATTTTTGCATCTGACAAAAAAGAAGTAAAAGGATTCACCTCTATACCAATAGAGTTATGTCCAAGGAGTGAAGATGTTAACGTTGTTGTCCCTCCCCCATTGAATGGATCAATTATCAATTCTCCTTTTGCGACCCCAACATGTTCTATTGCTTTCTCAACTAAGTTAGGTGAGAATCCCTCCTTATAATAATACCAACGATGGCGTGGCAAAGTTGTAGTATCTTCCGAATTAGAATAGCCACCATTTTTTAAGCTGAAATTATCGTTTAGTTTTTCCTCTATCATGATATTTTATGAACAAATAGGTCGTGCAAACATTCGAATAGGCATTTCTATATTTGGATGTGTTAAATGATATTTTTTATCCTCATCTATAACTAATTCTATATTTTCAAAGAACTTCCCGTTATTAATTGTTATTGTATTTATTTTGGGAATGACGCCATTTCTCCTACCATCAATTACGACTAAATAACCTTTATTTATGACTGAAGGGGAATCTTTTTCTACAAGATCTATATACTCTTTAATTTGAACCATACCATCATTTGCCCTTTCATTTCCATATTCATATTTATTAATTTCTCCATTCGATTTTAAGGAGCGCCCCATAAGTTTGACTTCAATTAAAGCAGCACGATTTGCTTCTCTCCAATACACCCGAACATCCACAGGCTTTGACGCGTTTAAATTATATTCTCTAACAACATCAACGCCTCTTAAACTATTTTTTAAATACTCTGACAAGGATAATTGAATTGAATCTTCAGGCTTATTTATAAAATAGATAAATTTATCATCTGCCCAACTTTTTCTAAAATGCTCACAGGAAATTTTCAGAATACGGTCATTCTTGTATCGTAACAGTACTTCGTTAAGGAAATGAAATTGTAATGCGAATATACTTGGACAACTATATTTGTTGATTATTTTAACCTCTTCCCCGTTAACAAAAATTGATTCTTTTCCATCACAATAGTAATATGTTACAAGACTTTTATTAGACAGTAATTCTACAATTGTCTCATCATTCAGATTTTGATAAATTAAAGACATTTTGTCGCTTTGAAAAAGTTGAAATATTGCTGATTTAAAAGAATAATTAAGTATGCTATTATCATAAAAATCAGTTCCTTCTACAACATTTATAGCTATTTCATCAGTCAAACTATAAAATGCGATGATTTTGCCATTTATATGGCTGGGTTCAATAATTCTATAGATATTACTAATAAACTTTATTAATTCTTTTGTAAGGGTTGTATAAATAGCATCTTTTGTCATTACAAAGACTCTTAATAAATAATCTTCACTCCTTACTAATTCTACGAGTTTGTCAGACATAGTTATTTATTGTTTTGTGTTAATTGAATTAATCTCACCCAGGTAACTGCTGTAATTGTCAAATCATTCACTGGAGCACCAAGAGACTCTGTAATATTTTTTAAATTTTCATATTCAAAGTCTATCCAGTCTTGGTTTTTTAATTTTTTTGCTTTATTGATATTCATATCTTCAAGTAATGAGCTCTTTGTTTCTTTGTAAGGAAGCAAAAAGCTTGTACTACAAGCAGCTTCTATAAAAGTTTCTCTTACTTTAAAAAGCGCTAATTCTTTACTAAACTTATTAAATTCATTTGTTCCGCTAGCCGTAATAGTTAGAAAGTTGTTTCTTATCTCAAATGCTCCAATTGATAGATGTCTTTCAATTGCGTTATCAAGTAACATAGAGTGAGGATAACCATTCTGGTCAACAGTAAATTTATATTTCCATTCTTCAACTGGATGACCATTGTAGTGATAAAGAAAAGCCGCGAAATATGAAAATAAATGTATTTCCTGTCTTTCGAAACCATCTAAAAAATTATCAAGTTTATGTCCAATTGATAAACTATCATAAAATGCTTCTATCTCAATTTGTTTATTCATTGGTGCCGATTAAAATTTTATTTATATTGTCATAAACCCTGTTAAAGAGGTACTCTCCTTCTTTTTGAATCTCGCTCATATCTGTCCAATCAAGCATCCTTTTAAATTTCATGTGTTCTTTACCACATTTTTCAGCTAATGAAACCAATAATTGAGAAGCATTAATATTTGCTGTCATAAAAATATTTTGCTTATATTCAGAAACAAACTGAGCAAACATGTTTCCAACCCTATTTTCATATGCAATATCTAGTGAGCCTTCTGGTGTATCAATTAACAAGGTAGCTCCGTTTTTATTTAATGAAAGATATGTTGCAAGAGCCATTCTCAAAGCAATATCTAGAAAAAACCGTTGACTTTCTGAAAGTTGATGAGAAGCCGTTCTAGCCGTTTTTTTCATTTCAAAGTAAAGAACTATATTTTTGCCCTTAGTTTTTGTATAAATATTTAAATCTAATCCAATGAAGCTTTCTGCAAATTTTTTAAAAAGAGGAACAAAAATGCTTTCAGTTTCTTTATATCCATGAGTTACCTCCTTTTGCAAATTTTTATGTTCCGGAATTAATCTGTCTCTTTTTGCGTAGGCATCTTTTGATTGCTTGTCAAATTTATTAAATTGTCTTTTGTACTCTTCAATAAGTGTATCTAAAGGAGCGTCTCCAGTCTTTTCAAATGAAATACCTTTATTTTTTCTTTCAAAATTTAAGAGTCTTTTTCTAATCCTATCCAATTCAATAAATTTTCTGTCAAGCTCAATCTTCTTTGTATCTGATTCAAACATTAAATTTTCAAGCTCTTTATTCTTGATATCTAATCCTTTATCTATTTGTTTTATTTGATCTAAGAGGCTATTCTTAATATTATCATCGTTATTTGATATTGGAGTATCACATACCGGACAAATATAAGTGGAAAAAAGCTTTTTTTCAATATTTTCGACAATCTGATGACCTTCGGCATGACATATAAAACATTTATTTTCTTTCTTGGCAATTTGAATTAATGGATTATTAATTAGACTTGAACGTGGCTCAGAATATTGAGAAAATAATTTTTTATAAGATATTCTTAATTGTAATATCTCAGAATTTAAAATATTCTGTTGTTTCAAAATAGTATCATACTCAATACTTATTTCATTATATATTTTTTCTAAATCATCACTTTCTTTATGTAAGTCAAAATACTCTTTCTTTAAGGATTCGATTTGTTGATTATCATTTAATGAGCTTGTCTCAATCAGTTTAGATATTTCATTATTTATTTGTGTTGCTTGCCATCTGGCATTTCTACCGTATGATTCCAATTCTTCCATTTCTTTTTTTAATTCTAATACTCTTTCTGTATTTTGAATATTATCATTAAATGCAATAGATAAGGCACTATTTGATGCTCTTTCATCCCAGAATAACATTCTTCTACTCTCATCAAATGTTAGAACATATAATTGAAAAAATAAAAAGAAGCTAAACTTACCTAAGTTTGTTTCTTTGGCTAAAGTATCTTCATAATTATTGAGAAGTTCCTTGGAACTTAAATTGCTTGTATTTAATAGTGAAACTTTTCGTTCATCAATTATCTGAAAAAATTCAAATAGTCTTAAATCTTCTCTGTCAACAAAAGAGCGAATAATCCTAATAAATTTATTATTTACTTCAAAGAGTATTTCTATTTCAGCTTTTACCCGATCCTCTGCACTTATTCGTCCTTGAAAATATCTTTCAGTATGCCCCTTATTCCATTTAACTATTTCGTTGGGTATAAATACTTCTTTTTCTGGTTGAAGTACTATACCTGTTAAGCCATAGTTTATTGCATTTAGAAATGTTGTTTTACCTAAACCATTTGCACCTGCAAGACAGAAAACACCAGCATTAATATCTTCCTTTATACAAGTCTTTTTTGAATACAAAGAAAAATTTCTTAACTCAACATTATTGATTTTAGGGAAGTTGTATTTGCCAGACATGTTACTATAGTTATATAAGTTGCTTTTAGGAACTATTGTTTTTGAGCTATAAGTTTAAAGTTTAATCTCAATTAAAGAATAATTGACTCCAAAGTTAGGAATATATTTTAATATATATATAATTTAAAATAGAGGAATAAAGAAAATTGTATAAATTCTTTAGATTTTTAAAATAATGGATATTGCCATGTCTCGTTAATTTCGTATTTCAATAGTTGTAATGGAATTTGCCAATCGCTTTTCATGTCCTAATTTTGTAGTATAATACCTTTCTTCAATACCAAAAAGAAGTTGTTTAAGTTCTTCTTCATTGTTAATCGAAAAGTTCTCATTTTTCTCATCAAATTTCAATTCCTGACAGTATTCACGAATATATCCAAAAATATCTTTCTTCTGTGCCGGAGTATATTTTTTCAATGTTTCCATAGCCATTGCAATTCTTTTTCGATTAGCTTGTTTCACTTTCTCTGCAGAATAATCATTTTCCAAAAGAATGAAATCATTTTTCAAAAAATCTTCTGTTTCCTCATTAGTCGCTTCTTTGTATAGTTCAATTATACCTTTGAAAATAGAAGTAATTGCGCTAAGAGTTTTAAAATACAATGTATCAGTATGCTTGATGTAAATTGCATCTGCAAAAATATCTATGACAATAATTGGTTTGTCAGTTATATATACAGGCTCCTGGTCAAAAGAAATATAACTTTTTCTTATTATCTGACTAGTTGATAATTTCTGGAAATAATAAATTCCTTCCTGAATAGAACAAAGAAATTCGATACTCCCATATTCAACAGTTTCAATTTGGTCATATTCTGCAGATACAAAATTTCTCTTCAGAAAATCTAAACAATACTCCTTTGTAGAAAAATCAGAAATAGCAAACCATTCATCATCTTCTAATTTATAATTTGAATCATACGATTTTGGGTTATTCAAATCATCTGGTAATGTGAATACGCTAACATTTGAAAGAACTTTTCTTATTTGTCCTTTACGGCTTCTTTTGCTTTTGGTTTGTGCTAATAAATAGTTCATAATTTTTCTTTTTTATGGATGAATGTAAAATTGTTTATTCGTTTTAATTCTTTAAATTCAAGACCTTCAGGATCTTTTAATTGTTGCTTTGTGATTATAAAAATTTTTATGTTTCTATGCGTGGTTAAGTAATAGAAATGATATCCAAAGACAAGAAATAAAGGATTGAAATACAGTGTTTGTGATAAAAATGTAAATAGAAATAATATGCCAAATACATATCCTAATGTTGAACAAAAAGAAATACTAAGAGCAACAAAGAAATATCCCAGATAACTTGGTAGATAAGCATTATTTGCCTGTTCTATCTCTTTAATTAATGGTACATTTTTGTAATCATCGGAGAATTCAATACTATCATTTGATAAGAATCTCGACAAAAGCAAGCTTAAATAAGTCAAAAGAACTGGCAATAAGAAATATATTGAATACGATACCCAATGCGGTAGTTCTGCAAGCAAAGGATGTAGTTTGTTGATAAATATGGTTTTAGATTTAATCAAATAAACCACTATAATCAATGAAGTTGCATTGAATGTAAGGAATAGTCTGAAAATAAGATTTATCATATTAATGTGTTTTGTGATGTTTAAAACTCTTCTTTATTTCCCCATCCCCTCAATAATCTTGTTTTTATTTTCGCTGCTGAGGGAGGAGCCGAAGTAGAAGCTGAATACCTGCGTGATGATGGCGCTTAGTACGCCGAGGACGTAGAGAACCACGTCTTTCACGGAGGTTTGTATCAGGTCGTTGCGGAAGATAATGATATAGAACAGGGCAAAGGTGAGCAGCGTGCTGGTGGTGGCCAGCAGGGCGCTGATGTTTTTGGAGAACCACGAGGCATTGGCACTCGTTTCCACGGCTGTACTGCGCTGGCGGGCACTGTCGATGTCCTGCAGCAGGTTTTTCTGTTCTTCCACGCCCAGTCGTTTGCTGTCTAACTGGTATTGCTGTTCGGCTTTTTTCATTTCCAGCTCCTGCTGCATGATTTCGCCTTTGGTGGTCACCACTTTGTCGAGCACATTGCCCACGCTGTCCACCAGCTTGTCGGCTCCGCCGGAGAATAGATCGGTTATAAAGCTCATATTAGCCCCTCCAAACCTCCCCTCAAGGGAGGCTTTTAATTAGTTAGTATTGTGTTAATGTAACCCCCAACCCCTGAATGGAAGTTGAAGTTAGTCTTATCTTATATATTTTTCTCTGTTTTCATATATCCTTTTTTCTAATTAAGGCTAATATTTATTCCTCTTTAGGGGCTAGGGTTCTTTGGTTCTCCCCTTAAGGGGGAGCTAGAGGGGGCTTATTGCTCTTGTAATCCACCCATAAAAGTATTTCCGGCTTTCGGGGCGTTTGCGTACGATGTTGATATAGCGGGCAATTTTGGCAACGGTAAAAGCCGCCAGAAAATGATCCGGGTCGAAGGCGTTGAGCTTCGTGATGGTAGTGGGTCCGATAACGCCGTCGGGGTCAGCTTCCACCACCAGTTGCGCCAGTGAAGCGGAAGTGCGTACACCCGCGTTTACCGCGAAGTCGAAAATGGAATCGGCCACCAATTGGTTTTCAATGTCGTCGGCACGAAGCGCATCCCAGTAGTTGAGCTGATAAAAGCGGCTGACTTCGTCCTGCAGATCGCTGTCTTTTTCGAGGTTAGCGGGAAAACCCGATTGTGTTTTCGCCACGTCCACCCGCACCCAGCCATTCCATTTGCTGTTCATATGGCGTGCCACGCCTTTGTATGTTTCACCTCCCGTATCGTCGGGGTCGTTCACGTAACCGCCTTCGTGGGCGAGAACTTTTTGAAGAGATGTTTCGAAATTTGCCATGTATTTAGTTGA
The DNA here is from genome assembly GCA_037134195.1 of Paludibacter sp. GTDB lineage: Bacteria > Bacteroidota > Bacteroidia > Bacteroidales > Paludibacteraceae > Paludibacter. The sequence goes on from JBAXMR010000146.1 coordinate 7,935, forward strand.
TAGTTGATAATGGACAATTGACAATGGATTGGTTAATTGGTTTTTAATTCACTTCACTTATTCTACTCACTGTTCCCCTCCAAAAACTATCTACCTTTTTCCTTCTCCAAAAGCTTCAATTCCTTTTGTCCTCTCCGTTTGGAGAGGATGCCCAAAGGGCAGGTGAGGTCGAGAAGGTGTCCGCCAGCTGGCGGACGGATGAGGTCTGAGGGGTTAGGGGAGGTCGGGAACTTTTTTATCAGGATTAATCTCAAATCAATAGTATATCCTCCTTTTAGCGGACGACAAACTGGTGCAAGCGGAATTATCACTACACGGGATATTTCAATACTTACTTTTAGGCCAATTTTCGGAAATCCATTCTTTGATTTTTTCCTGACTACGAATTTCTTTCGGAACTTCATTACGAATCATTTGTTCCACTTTTATTGCTGAGTTTTTCTGTTTAAAACTCCAGATTTCAGAAACCTTATTTATGAAATATAAAATTTCATACCCCTCTCTGCGATTCAATTCAGTACTATCAGGTTTACCTGTAATCTTAGGGTCGTCATTTACATAAGTGGCTACCCATGAATAATCCGTATAATAGAGATCTTCCTTTGCTATCAGTGACATTTGATTGTTTTTATTTAGATTTCGGCCTACTCTATCTCAGCTTTTCGGCATCTGCTGTATGTTTTATCTTTAATCCCTTTGGCTAAAAGGCGGAATTTGATTCAATTTCAATTGCCTGCCCCTGAAGGGACAGGCAATTGAAATAGAAAAAATTTACTGTGCAACCGGAGGCGGTGGCGGTAGAATTTGCTTTCCTTCAGCATTTTTTTTAGCATTTTGGGAGCGGGTGTCCGTGGCTTTCACTGTTGCCAGGGAGGTGGTGATTAGCTCGTTTAGAGAAGCAATGAGTGCTGTTACACTGACCGATGGGGCTGCCACTTCCTGCAGCGAGATGATTTGAAACATCTGTTTTAAAGAGTCAGAAAGCGGTTGACGGGTTTCGGTAACTGTAGGGTCGCTACTGTTGTTTTCGGAGCGCACCACGTTGGTATCGGCTTCCAGAAAGTCGGCTTGTGCCTGTTCCAGTTCTTCGAGTAGTTCGGTAGCACCAATGGTGGCAACTTCGCCAGAGTGCTTGGTTTTAAGTTCGGCAATAAGCCCGTCCAACTGAGTAAGGCGGGTTTTTTGTCCGAATTTCTGTACAGACCATCCATATTTGCGAATGATGTCAATGATGGTATTGGCTGCCTCAGCCACACCGGCTTTTTTCCGGGTGAAAGCCGATTCGGCTTGCTTGCGCAGTGCCATAAACGCATCAATCTGGTTGGTGGCTTTCTGCGTACGGATTTTTATGAGCGGATTTTTTGCTTCCCGGTCGAGCGCACTTTTGTATTCTTCCAACCGGGTTTTGGTATTGCTTAGAAAAGGTTCTACAGCAGGTACGGTGGTTTTCTTCTCGTCAATCAGAATGACAGATTTTTTAGAAAAGCTGTAAAGCTCTTCAATTGGAAACAGCGAAAAATTTGTTGTAGGAATCATAGCATTTTTTTTTAATGAGTAATTAATATATTTCTATTTATAACTTTGTTTCTATATCTAATCCTGCATACAGATGCTTCTAAAAAGGTTTTGGGGATTGTTCCAAAAGTTTTAGGCTTAAATTTTTGTTTTTTGAGGCTATTCCAAAAGTTTTAGGCTTAATTATCCGTCATTTATTGACATTCTAAAAGTTTTAGCCTCAAAAATTCATCATTTGTTGACATTCCAAAAGTTTTAGGCTTAATTATCCGTCATTTATTGACATTCTAAAAGTTTT
>JBAXMR010000147.1:0-9681 GCA_037134195.1 Paludibacter sp.
TTTTGGAATGGTCTCAAAAAACGAAAATTTGGAACTAAAACTTTTATATTGTTAGTAAAAAACAAATAATTAAGCCTAAAACTTTTGGAATGGTCTCAAAAAACGAAAATTTGGAACTAAAACTTTTATATTGTTAGCAAAAAACAAATAATTAAGCCTAACCCATTTTGCAGCTTATCTTTCATATATCACTGATTTTCTTAGATATATACAATTTGAAAGTTTATTTGGGCACTACAATTTTTTTTATTTTTGATAATCAATTGATTGAGTAAATATAGATAAAATACACATTTAAAAAATGTTAATACAGGGCACTACAAAGCAATTTCAAAAACACCTAAATTGATTTACAGGCATTTATCAATTTGAATGCACCGTTTTGGCTATAAAATAGAACTAATTTGCACTATTTTGGTCGATTCTGCTGCAAAATGGGTTAAGTACAGAACATGAGTGTATCCAACTTGTAAACATTATGAGTAAAATCTGTTATAAACCGTTTAATACATTCCTTACAGTAATAGCGATGCTTAACATTAGTCTTTTTTCCACAATTTATCAGTTTGTCTGATTTACATATTTGACATCAATGCCGTTTAGTTAAGCATTTAAAAAGAAATAAGGGGGAAATCAATTAGTTTATTCTCTCTACTAAGGGTTAAGAATCAATATAAATCACTGTTATAAGCCCTTTGTAGATAAAATTAAACAAACAAAAATACCCATATTATCTTATTTGTATCTTACTTAAATTTGAAATTCCTTATCTAAACGACATTTTATTGGACATTTATAATTCGTTTTAAGCCGATAAAAATAGAAATGGCTGGTAAATACCACCATCTTCAATATTATTTTTGTAATTCTATATTGATTTATAGGCTTTTATTACAGCAACGCCAAATCTGACACATTACCATAGCTGTATAAAACATAATGAAAAATGCTCTCCAATCAATTGAAGAGCATTTTTTCTACTAACTATAAATAACAAAAAAAGTTATTTTATCGCTTCAAAAGCCTGTTCCAAATCAGCTTTAATGTCGGCAATATGCTCAATACCTACTGAAACACGGAGCAATCCCGGAAAAACCCCTGCCGAGATTTTATCTTCGGGCGAAAGTTGTTCGTGTGTAGTGGCTGCCGGGTGAATAATCAACGATTTGGCATCACCCACGTTGGCTAAATGGCTGATCAGTTTCAGACTGTCAATCAGTTTATCCGCTTTTTCAGCATCGCCTTTCAGTTTGAATGAAAGTACACCACCGAAACCACGTTTCAGATATTTGGTTGCTAATGCGTGGTAAGGACTGCTTTTCAAACCGGGATAATTTACATATTCCACCGCCGGATGTTTTTCCAACCAGGTTGCCAGTTCCAGTGCGTTTGAGACGTGACGTTCAACACGCAATGAAAGAGTTTCTAAACCTTGTAATAATAGGAATGAGTTGAACGGGCTGATAGCATTTCCCCAGTCGCGGAGACCTTCTACACGGGCTCGAATGTTGAATGCAATGTTTCCAAATGGTCCATCGAAACCAAACACATCCCAGAATACCAATCCGTGGTAGCTGTCCGATGGTTCAGTAAATGAAGGAAATTTGCCGTTGCCCCAGTTGAATTTTCCACTGTCGACAATTACTCCACCCAGTGAAGTTCCGTGACCGCCAATCCATTTGGTAGCCGATTCCACCACAATGGTAGCACCGTGTTCAATCGGACGGAAGATAGCTCCACCGGCACCGAAAGTATTATCCACGATTAATGGAATACCGTGTTTATCGGCAACAGCTGAAATAGCTTCGAAATCAGGAATGTTCAAATCAGGGTTACCGATTGTTTCCAGGTAAAGTGCTTTGGTATTGTCGTCAATCAGTGCTTCAAAAGTTGTAGGTTTATCGTCGGCAGTGAATTTTACTTCCACACCAAGTCGTTTAAACTGATTTTTGAACTGATTGTAAGTTCCACCGTATAAGTGTGATGTAGAAACGAAGTTGTCACCGGCCTGCACGATATTGTTGATAGCCAGAAACTGAGCCGACTGACCTGATGAAGTTGCCAGAGCAGTTACACCACCTTCGAGGGCAGCAATACGTTTTTCAAATACATCGGTAGTTGGGTTCATCAAACGGGTATAGATGTTACCGAATTTACGCAAGGCGAAGAGGTCAGCACCATCGGCTGCATCGTCGAAAACGTATGAACTTGTCTGATAAATCGGCACTGCACGTGCTTTGGTTGTTCCGTCAACTACCTGTCCGGCATGTACCTGTAATGTTTCAAATTTTAATCCTTCTGCTGCCATAATTTCGTCTTTATTTGCTGTGTTATTTGTTTCTTTTGTTGATTTGATATTTAAAATTTTAGCCAAAGCTTTGTGAAATGATGCTGAAAATCCTGCCATAATGATTGTAGTTTTTCTGATTTATACCTTAAAAATACTTGGTGTAAGAGGCAAATGTCACCTAATGAGAGCAACATTTTACTGCCTCTTACCTTTTTATGTTTTTTGCTCGCAGCTTGTCGCTTACCGCTTACTGCTTACCGCTTCTTAAAGTGGGTATTCCTCGAAAGCGTAAAGCAAAGTTGAAAGATAACGTTCGCCGGTGTCAGGAAGTAAAGCTACTATGTTTTTACCTTTGTTTTCAGGACGTTGAGCCAAAAGAGTGGCTGCATAGGCTGCTGCTCCTGATGAGATTCCAACTAACAATCCTTCCTGTTGTGCCAACTGACGTGAAGTAAGGATAGCATTATCGTTGCTTACCTGTAGAATTTCGTCAACCACACTTCCGTCGTAGTTTTTAGGTATAAAACCTGCACCAATACCCTGAATTTTGTGAGGACCGGGAGCACCACCCGAAAGTACAGGCGAATCAGCAGGTTCAACAGCTACGATTTTAATGTTCGGATTTTTTGATTTCAGATAAGCACCTACTCCGCTAATAGTTCCACCGGTTCCAACACCAGCCACGAAAATATCTACTTTACCATCGGTATCATTCCAAATTTCAGGACCGGTTGTTGTATTATGTATTTTTGGGTTAGAAGCATTCTCAAACTGCTGAGGAATAAATGATGCAGGATTTTCTTCATGTAATTCAATGGCACGGGCAATGGCACCTTTCATTCCGTTTGCTCCGGGAGTCAAAACCAGGTTAGCACCAAGGGCTTTCAGTAAATTACGACGTTCCACGCTCATAGTTTCAGGCATGGTCAGCGTCAGTTTATATCCTTTCACTGCAGCTACCATGGCAAGACCAATACCGGTATTACCACTGGTAGGTTCAATAATTTCAACGCCTGCTTTCAGGATTCCTGCTGCTTCAGCATCTTCAACCATCGCTAAGGCAATACGTTCTTTTACGCAACCTACAGGGTTAAACGATTCAAGTTTTACAATTACGTTTGCTTCTAGGTTTTTACCTGATGCATAATTTGAAAGTTGGAGCAATGGAGTATTTCCAATCAGTTCCGTGAGGTTTTTTGCAATCTTTGCCATAACAATTATTCTTAATGGGTTTGTTTATTTTTATGATGCAAAAATACGGCGGTATCCGATATCCCACAATCGCACTTATGGGGTATTTTTATATACCATGTTTATGGTATGAGTATCTTCAAACTTCAATTCCTTAACTTACTTTCTTTGTTTTTATACATTTTCAGTCGTGTTGTATAATCACCCTGATTTAGTTTAATTATCCTATCTGATTCGCCCCTGATTATCCAATAAACAATATATAATTCATATATAATTCAGAAATAACTCATAGTTAATCCATATCTATTTAAATATGAATTAACGTTGAATTTAGCTTGGATATTCTATAAATATATTATTTTTGTATTAGCTTACAACACCGAATATGCAGGCTAGCTGTAGGCAGTAGCAGCGAACAGTTATCAATTACGAGTTATCAACAACAGCTGACTATAAATTATAAACTATAAATAATAAACTAAAAAGAAATGGCACGAGTAAAACAATTTGATGTAATTACAGGCACTATCGGGAAAGTATCGTTTTATACCCGCAAGGGAAGTACTGAGGTATTTGCACGGGCAAAAGGTGGTGCTTCGAAGGAAAAGATTAAGCGCAATCCGGAATTTGCCAATGTGCGGAAAAACAACAAGGAGTTTGGCGGATGCTCTAAAATAAGCAAGCAAATCAGGCTTAGCTTTTACCCGATACGGAATGTGGCCGACTATAACTTAGCTCCTGCGCTTAATTCCGTAGTAAAGAATATCCAAAAAATGGATGAAGAATCGGCATGGGGTGAGCGCAGTATCCGCTTGTCGAAATACCGGTCTATACTCACAGGATTTGACTTTAACCGTACCAATCGCTTCAACAGCATTATTCGTATCCCCTTGCAGTGGGAGATAACCCGCGAGAGCCAACAGGCCGAAATAACCATACCTGCTTTTGCCTGCAGCTACGGGCTGTACCTGTCGTGGAAATATTCGACCTTCCGCCTGGTGGCCACACTGGGAATTGTGAGTGATTTTATGCTGAACCCGGCAAATCAGACCTACGAACCCACACACGGGGATTTTTCCCGACCACAGAAACACGCAGAAACATCATGGTTTTCCACACAGGCTTCCATACCCGAACAAAAACTCAGCCTTACCTTAGCTGACCCGGCCGGAGCGTTTAACGACGATGATACGCTGGTGCTGGCCATTGCCATTGAATTCGGAACGCAGGATGCCTTTGGAAATCAGATAGCACAAAAAGGGGCAGGAGCGGGGATGGTGCTGGGAACGAAATAGGTTGTAGTTTATAGTTTATAGTCGTTAATCGTAAAAAAATATAGAAAACCAAATATGAAAATACCATTAAATGAATTTGAACAACACATCGACGAAGATATTCTGAAACGTGGTTTACAGTATTTAAAAAAAGGGTATGTGACCTGTGTAGATGAGTTGAGTGGTGGTGAATATGAAGCCACGGTGGAAGGTAGTGAAACCTATACCGTTCACATGGAAATAAAAAACGGAGTATTGAATGGTTGCGATTGTACTTGTCCGTACGACTGGGGACCGGTTTGTAAACATGAAGTGGCACTGATGTTTTACCTGCAACAGGAAGAGTTGGGAATAGAAGCGAAGTCCGGAAAGGGAGTCAAAAAGAATCAGGTAAGCGCATCACTTGGAGTGAAACCCTCACTAAAAAATAGATGCCGAATTGGAGATCTTCGACCTACTCAAAAAAGAAAACCTTACCAAAGACGAAGAGCAAAAAGTAAAACTTGCTGCAAAAAGTCTGTTGCATAAATTACAGGATGATAAACCAACAGTACTAATTACTGACTAGTTTAAAGATACCCAAACCCGAATGCAAGTGCAATTGGCCATGAAAAAAGTACTGGATCAAACACTCCCTAAAAGTTACGACAGGGAAATTTACAGTAATAAATGTGATAAGGTATACGATCATTTTTTGACCATGGCACAGAGCGGTGGAAATAGGGCGTATGCATAAATAGTGACTAATCACAAAAACACTTTTAATTTGAATGAAGAAAGAATCACCAAATAACAAACGCCTCCGCATGGAGAATGAGGAGAAGAAAAAGCAAATAGACGAAGAATTCGGTGCAGCTCACAGGAGCAATCCCGAAGAAAGTAATTTGCCCCCTGAAATTGAAGGTCAGTTTCTGGATAATATTATGGCTTTTGAACATGCCTGGAAGGATGCCAAACAAATAACGTTGTATGAGTTTCTGGGTAATCCAGCTTTTCGAAAAACGGAAGAATTAACCGAAAATGAAATCGGTGATGAACTGAATCGGTTGTATGAGTTGATGAATCAACATCAGGTTAGTCTGGATACAATCTGTGATGTATCTAAGCAGGAAATTTACCGCTTTATTACGGAAGAACTGTTTCAACAAGAAATTGATGATATGCACATTCCGGGCATGATGTCATGCTTTACTTACGAAGAGTTTCATCCCAATCATGCCTATGATATTGAAAGATATTCCAATGATTTTATCAAATCATACCTAAGTAAAACAGACGATTTCTATATGCATGAATTAAGTTCAAACGCTTCAACACAGAACTGGCATAGGTACTTCAGAGAGGCATTCAGTTCGTTTACTCTGAATAAATTTGAGATTATTGATCTTAATTTTGATATAAATTCAGCGGAGGCTCAGGTTGATTTCGAATGTGATTTCACAGCTCTTGTTGATAATTCAAAGGATACCTTGAGGTTTAACGGCAAGGGAAAACTCCTGTTTATTTATCAATGGGATTTCTGGTATGTGGATTCGGTTGAATTTCCTTCAAATTATAAAATTTAATCATCAAACAGACCTAACAGGTTTCGAAAACCTGTTAGGTCAAAGAAAAACTTTAATAATATCGCATAAATACGGAAAAATACCTACTTTTGTGTTTATTATAAAGTAAATATAGCATGAAACAGTATTTAGAGGAGCTGCATAAACTAAGGATATTTCGACTGAAAGATGTTGAAAGTTTGGTAGGCAACCTGAATTCAGCCAAAGATTTGCTTCAAAACTACAAGAAGCAAAAGTTGGTTTGTCAGGTCAGGCGCGATTTGTATGTGGCAACCGATTTGGCGAGTAAACAGAGTTTGGCCAATAAATTTGAAATAGCCGGCAAAATAACGCCAAGCTCCTACCTGTCGTACCAATCGGCATTGGAATATCATGGCCTGGCGCATCAGGTGTTTTACGATTTGTGGGTTTCGAGCAGTAATCGCTTTAGTTCGTTCGGGTTTGAAGGCATCAATTATCAGTATTGCGAATCGAAAAGTATGGATGGAGTAATTAGTCCGGGTACAAGTTCATTTATCCGTGTTAGCAATTTAGAACGTACTGTGGTGGATTGTATCGACAAAATTGAACGGTGTGGAGGACTGGAGGAACTGATTCAATGCTTTTCGCTCATTACCTACCTGAACGAGGAGTTGTTGCTCGATTACCTGCAAGTTTATGACAAGCAATTTTTATATCAGAAAGCAGGGTTTATTTTGGAACATTTTAAGCAGGAAGTGAAACTTAGTAAGGACTTCTTCGACCTTTGTAAGCAAAAAATGGGTAAAAGCACACGATATTTGACTGACCAGTCTGAGTCAACAAATTATTTTAAAGCATGGAAACTTTGCGCTCCGGGGAATATACTTTCGTTTTTAGAACAGGGAGGAGAAAGTTATGTATAAGTACAATAAAAATGATTTAGATGTGCTGGCTACAAATACAGCTTTTGTGCGCGATAATTTGGAGAAGGTACTCCGGATATGCGACATTCTGCAATACATAAATGCCAATCCATTATTATACAATCATTTGGCATTAAAAGGTGGTACAGCTATCAATCTTGTTGTTTTTAATCTTCCACGGCTATCTGTCGATATTGATTTGGATTTTACAAAACATTGCAGCCGCGAAGAAATGTTTGAGTTACGGGAACAAATAAACAATGATATTGTAAAATACATGATATCACAAGGCTATCAGCTAAATCCGTCATCAAAAAATCCACATTCGCTGGACTCATGGGTTTATTTTTATCAAAATGCCGTAGGTAACAACGATAATATCAAAATTGAGATTAATTATTCGATGCGTGACCACGTATTTGAACCCATAGATAAAGAAGTAAATATTCCATCTTTGTCAGTGCTTTTTCAGGTAAGAACATTGGCTAATGCCGAACTTTTTGGAAGTAAAATAAAAGCACTTATAGAGCGTACTGCTACACGGGATTTGTATGATGTTTATACAATGCTCAAACAAGGTATTTTCTCTGATTCAGAACAACAAATACTTCGTAAAACAGTACTTTTTTATTTGGCTGTAGGTGGTAATACTCCGCCCCTGAATGCATACAGATTCGATGCTGTAGATAATCTGAATTTCAATCAGATTAAGCGCAAATTAATACCTGTATTAAAGAAAAGTGATAAATTTGATTTTGAAGCAGCTAAATCGGAAGTGAAAGAGTATTTATCTGAATTAATGATACTTACTGATAATGAAAGACAATTTGTTGAGAAATTCAATCAGGGGATCTATCATCCGGAGCTACTTTTTGATGAACCTGAAATTGTTGATAGAATAAAAAATCATCCAATGGCAATTTGGAAATGTAGTTTGAGTAAAACAGATTAAGTGCTGAGCCATAATTAGTTGATATAATTTGAAAACATTTAGGTCTGACTAAATTGAAAAAAATGGGACTAACCATTCATTACTCCGGCCGCATAGCCGATAAAAATACACTCCCTCAACTGATGGAGGAAGTGGAAGAAATAGCCATTGTTCATGGCTGGAAATACAGAATTTATGAGCGGGAATTTCCTGTTAGTGAGAGGCTCACTTCGAGTGAGGCTCTCACTCAAACACATGATGGCAAGTTGTACGGAATTGAATTTACTCCCAGAGGAAGTGAGCCGGTTTCCATTTGTTTTTTGAGTAACGGCCGTATGAGCAGCATTATGCAATTAGCCTCCTGGGGTGAATTTAAAGGCAATAAAAAACTTGTATTAAACAATGGTAATATTGACAAACAGGGCGAAATAGAGATAGTTAGCAAAGAAGTGACTCTGACTGCCGATGATTATGTCCGGTACTTATATATGTGCAGCTCTAAAACGCAATATGCCGGTCCACAAGCGCATGAAATGATTATCGGTGTTTTTCGGTATGTTGCTAAAACCTATTTCGCTGAATTCAATATGATTGATGAAGCTGAGTTTTGGGAAACTGGTGACGAAGAATTACTGCTTAAGAACTTTGAATTCAATACTGCTTTGATAAATGGATTTGCATCTACCTTAAATGAAAATACTAGACGGGAAGATGAAGATTTGGATAGCTATATGGAAAGAATAATCAGGGAGTTTAGGAAAAAGAATAAGGATTAAAAACAAAGAAATATTGACTTTATAAAAATGACTTCACTACAACAGTGAGGTCATTTTTTATAAGCAATCGGGATAAAAATAATAATCAACACAAAATGTCAATAACTTCTCCTGTATTAAGTGAAATATTTGAATTAAATTCTGTATTTTTGCATGAGAATTTAAAAATTAACCATAGAAGGGGGATGAGCAGCATATCCCTAATATTTCCTTATATTGACCCATGAATTTTGATTACCGTTTTCCATTATTTGAAGACATATTACATGGCAGGTTAAATCCCTTACTTCAGGACAATGCTGCTGATACAGATTTTAAACAACGTCTGGAGGAGCAGATTATAGAGGCGACCAAAGATCTGGGAAGTTATAAATTGAGTTTTATAAAACCTCAACATCCCAAATCAGAGTATTATCGACGGATGTTGTTGAGTGAGACCTTTCTGTATTGCAACGACCTGCTGGATTATTTGCAGGATAAGAAGAATTTCAAAATCAGGGCGTATTTACGGAATTTAATTTTAGATAAACATCTGACCAGCTGCCTAAAACGAATGGGAGAACAGATAGATTCCTGCCAGCTTTCTCTAAACCTACTCACTTCAACACCTTCTGACGCTTCGATAGAAAGCATAAGCAACTGCTATGTATTTCAATTGCTGAAAGTATGTGTCAGCAAAGTATATCTGGAGGTTCAGAATGAGTTCGCTGATTTAATAACCTGAGTTCGGGATAAGAAAAGAGAAAAAAAGGTTGCATAACTGAATA
>JBAXMR010000148.1:0-9453 GCA_037134195.1 Paludibacter sp.
GTGGGAAAATAACTATTTGCTTAAACTTCTTAAATTTTAATGCGTCAGCCCTGATGCACTAAACGCTACACTTTCCATTATCAACTGATTTTTTGTATCTTTGCATTTCTTTTTTTTATACTAAGGAATGACTTATCAAACCCATACACTTTCTAACGGACTTCGAATTATACATAAACCCGACCAATCGGCTGTAACGTATTGCGGTATTGTAATTAATACCGGTTCGCGCGATGAGACAGAAGATGAGCAAGGCATGGCACATTTCATTGAACACATGTTGTTTAAAGGCACCGAAAAGCGTCGCTCCGGGCATATTATCAATCGATTGGAACATGTGGGTGGTGAGTTGAATGCTTATACTTCGAAGGAAGAAACGGTGGTTTTTACGGCTGTGTTGAAAGAGTATTTTGAACGGTCCATGGAACTGGTTTCGGATATTGTGCTTCATTCGGTTTTCCCTCAAAAAGAAATTGATAAAGAGGTTGTTATCATTTTGGATGAAATTCAGTCGTACAACGACAGTCCGTCTGAATTGATTTATGATGATTTTGAGGAACTGCTTTTTGCAAATCACTCCATTGGTCACAATATTTTGGGAAAATCTGAGTTACTGCAAAAATACAAAACTGAAAATGCGGTGAAATTTATTCAGAAACATTACCGACCCGAAGAAATGGTGTTTTTTGCGTTGGGCGATTTGGATTTCAAACAATTAATTCGCTGGGCCGAAAAATACCTACAGGCGAAAAAAAATGATTCAGAATCAGTTAAAAGGTTCTCGCCAACATCCTACAGACCAGTCCAAAAAGAAATTAACAAAGACACACATCAGGTTCATTTTATGTTGGGTAACCGGGCGTATGATTTATACCACCCCAACCGAATGGGCATGTATTTGCTGAATAATATTCTGGGTGGTCCCGGCATGAACAGCTTGCTGAATTTATCGCTTCGCGAAAAGCACGGATTGGTTTATAACGTGGAATCAAGCTTTCAACCTTTTACCGATACAGGTTTGTGGTCAGTGTATTTTGGTTGTGATAATGAAAATGCGGTACGATGTGAACAATTGGTAATGAATGAATTACAGAAATTACGAGAGCAAAAGTTGTCAGAAAATGCGCTTAAAAAATACAAACTTCAGTTGATGGGTCAAATGGCAATTTCGTCGGAACAGAAAGAAAATCTGGCACTTAGTATGGGAAAAAGTTTCTTGCGCTATAATAAAATAGATGATCTGGAAGTCGTAAAACAACATATCGATACAGTTACTTCTGAACAATTGCAGACGATTGCCAACGAAATTTTTGATCCGACTAAATTGTCGGTTTTAAAATATGTTTAGCAGACAATGAACTTGGAAGAATACTTCACAAAACATTCGGATAAAGAACCTGATTATCTGGCTCATATCAATCGTGCAACAAATGTGAGAATGATAAATCCTCGAATGTGTTCGGGCCATTTTCAGGGAAGGGCTTTGGCCATGTTTTGTCACATGATTCAACCACAGAAAGTATTGGAAATAGGGACATTTACAGGCTATTCTGCTTTGTGTATGGCTGAAGCTTTGAGAAATGATGCAGTTTTGCATACCATTGAATGCAATGATGAGCTTGAAGAATTTATCCAACAAAATTTTGAAGGTTCAAAATATGCTGATAAAATTAAGTTGCATATTGGTGATGCGTTAAAGGTTATTGATACGTTGAATGAAACTTTCGATTTGGTTTTTATTGATGCCGATAAACGAGAATATCAGGCTTATTATGAAGCTGTTTTACCAAAACTACGGGCTGGAGGGTTTATTTTAGCCGATAACACGCTTTGGGATGGAAAAGTGCTTAAACCGGTCCACGAAAACGACGAGCAAACCTTTGAAATAATGAAGTTTAATGATTTTATAGCGTCGGATAACCGGGTGGAGAAAGTGATGTTACCGCTGCGGGATGGATTGACGATAATACGAAAAAAATAATTAGTTGATAGTTGTCAGTTAATAGCATTACAGATTGGGAATACCAATCTAAAAATTAAATGAAACAAAAGAAAATAGAATGGAACGCTGATTTACGCTGATATAACGGATAAAAAAAACGGATTAGAAATACCGATAAATCGGTATTGATTAAGGAGCAAAATCAAAAATGCTTGAATTTTAATAATCCGTTTAAAATCAGCTTAAACCGCGAAAATCAGCGTTCTATTCATCATTTGTTTCTTAAGAGTTGTCAGATGACAGACTCTATCAACTGTCAACTTTTAACTATTAACTAAATATAATGTATATATACGAATTAGAATTAAAAGTTCGCGATTACGAGTGTGATATTCAGGGAGTTGTAAACAATTCCGTGTATCAGAATTATTTGGAACATACACGTCATGAGTTTTTGGAAGCTAACAATATTAGTTTTGCCGAATTGCACGATCGAGGTATTGACCCGATGGTTTCGAGTATTGAAATTGTGTATAAAACTCCTTTACGACCAGGAGATAGTTTTATATCTAAGTTGTATGTTACAAAAGAAGGTGTGCGCTATATTTTTCATCAGGTTATTCACCGAAAATCGGATAATAAACTGGCTATCAAAGCTGAAGTTCACGCAGTTGTTGTGATTGATGGAAAACTGTCAGCTGCACTTCCCGAATTCGATGAGTTGGTTTTAAGAAGCGAAGCAAAAGAAATATAAACTATTTCAGTATTTGAAGTGTTTATTTCATTGAAAATTGGAAATTGAATAATTGGAAATTGTAATCATGAACGAATTTTTAGAAAAAGAAGAACAAATAGTCAGAATGTTGAAAACAGTGTTCGACCCCGAAATACCGGTGAATATCTACGACTTGGGATTGATTTATAAGATTGATCTGGCTGAGGACGGTCATTTGAATATCGATATGACATTGACAGCTCCCAATTGCCCTGCCGTGGATTTTATTGTTGAAGATGTGCGCATGAAAGTGGCAAGTGTGGAAGGCGTTACAGAAGTTGATGTAAATATCGTTTTTGAACCGGCGTGGGACAAAAGTATGATGAGCGAAGAAGCTCAACTTGAACTGGGATTTCTTTAAGAAAGTCGGTAGTTAGTAGTTTGTACTACTGACTACCAACTACTAACAACCTACTATTTATGATTTACTTTCTTTCCGATGCTCATTTGGGTTCTTTACTTGTTAAAGATAATCGTGCTCACGAGAAAAAACTTGTCGACTGGCTTGAAAAAGTCAGGGTAGATGCCACAGCCATTTATTTAATGGGTGATATTTTCGATTTCTGGTTCGAGTATAAAACAGTTGTTCCAAAGGGATTTGTACGTTTTCTTGGTAAGCTTGCTGAGTTGACTGATGCCGGAATTGATATTCATTTTTTCATTGGAAATCACGATATCTGGACTTTTGGTTATTTGGAGAAAGAAGTAGGATTGATAGTTCATAAAAAGCCTGAGGTAGTGCAACTTAGTTCAAAAACCTTTTATCTGGCTCATGGTGATGGACTTTATGCTGTTGACAAAGGATTCAAATTTATCCGTAAGATTTTTCACAGTCAAACTGCTCAAAAGTTATTTCGTTATTTTCCGGCACAATTAGGGCAGGAATTTGGATATAACTGGTCAAAAAATAACCGGATAAAAAATTTGCCTAAAGAGAATAAATTTGAAGGTGAAGATAACGAATACTTAGTTGTGTATGCCAAGAAATACCTTGAAAATCATGATGTTGATTTTTTGGTTTTTGGTCACCGTCACATTGCGTTAGATTTACAGTTGAAAAATCAAAAACGTGTTATTATCCTTGGAGATTTTGTGGCTGCTTTTTCGTATGGAGTTTTCGATGGTGAAAATTTTTGGCTGGAATATTTTGACTGTTAGCAGTAAACAGTCATCAAATTAATTCATAATAAAAGCCTTATACAACCCTGACGGTTAATATAAGGCTTTTTTCCATCTCATATTATACCAACATTACATATAAAATGACCCAAAGTCATTTTTATGTCTACTGTTGTTGATGCCGATGCATATAAACAAATAGGACAATAAGACGAAGTCGAAATTGGGCTATATTGTTTGTGAAATCGGTATTACTTTGCATTTTGTGTAGTGACTTTGAATTCATTTTTAACCAAACTTACAGCAAAATGGTCTTGGAAGTTAAATAACAAATTAAATTTACGGTATTAAACCCGGTAATTGGGGTAGAATTACATTAATTCTGAATATACAAAAGCCATTTATCGGCATGCTCCTTTTGATCCTAGGTATTATAATCACTCAGATGTTCTTTATAATGACGACCCAACTGTTCTCCATCTATATAGTAGAATTTCTCAAGGGAATGATTGTGTATTGGGTAAGTATCCAATAAGTCCTTTTAAAAAAGTCGCGAAACCTTGTGTGTAACGCGTGCCTTCTGCCGTTAAATTCCACTCTCGACTAACTGCTTTTCCCGTTTCTTCTATTAACCAACGACGTCTTCTTACGTGCAATAGTGCAGCTTTGTTACGTATCGGATAATCCGTTATGACAGCTTCTTCATGAAAACCCTTGGATGATAAAGTGTAAGCAGAATAACAAGCAGGCTTGTCGGGATTCTCATCTAAATAAATATGAAGCTCCTTGCCTTGTTCTTTTATTTTGGTTAATTCAAGATATTCAAAGATCTCTTCTGGTAAGATATACTTTACTAAAGTTAGTAAATGTGGATTTTTTTTTATCTGATTTTGTAATTTAAGTTCTATTGCAAAATTATTAATTTTTATTTAATCCACAACTATTGCAGGTGAGCCCTAATGTTTCCTATCAACTCGGCACATACATGAACTCTCATCCTGTAAGCTTAATACCATGCCCAACATACAAAAAAGCCCCGACTACAAATTAGTAATCAGGGCTTTTAAAAAATGGCGGCTATCTACTCTCCCACATTGCTGCAGTACCATCGACGTGATTGGGCTTAACTTCTCTGTTCGGAATGGGAAGAGGTGGAACCCCAATGCTGTAACCACCTAAATCTTTTCAGATCAGCCCCCTAAATCCCCCGATAGGGGACTTAATGAAACCTGTTCTGTATAGGTTTTGACATTGAAAAGAGAGAAAAATAAGTTCATAATAGCATTGTAATACCATAAAGGCACAAAAAAAAGCTATCGGTAACTGGAATTAAAACCAGATTCTATACAAAATAATGATTATATAATTTATTATTGAAATTCCTGTAGAATAGTAGCCAACACGAAAAGCTAATGAGTTTTTTTTAAAGAATTCATTACCTGGATAATGTTTTCTTCTCGAATTCTCAATGTCATGTGAAATAAATAAATCTGATTTTTCAATTCGCAATAAGTGTAATAGTACATACCAACTTAAAAAACCAATCACTCCAATAAAATTAAAAACGATTGCGATTGTTATAGTGATTTTTTCAAATAATGATATGATAATTGGCTCATTCTTTAGTATGTAGCTATTTATAATTAAAGCCATCACAGTTAGATTAAAAGTGATAAAAAGTAAAGTGTATTTTTTATCAGATTCAATTTGAGCTACTAACTCTTTTATGTATTCGATTTTTTCTTTTTCCATTTTGTGAGAATTTTTGTGGTATTTTGTGGTAGAATTTATTTTTCAATACTTCAGACTAATGATCTCATGCTGGCATAGGGGGTTGTATTACGACAAATCCATATTATTTCTTGCTTTCCTTTTTAATGGTTGGTTTCTTCTTCTCACCCGTCCTATTGGATATTTCCCTCATTTCTTAATTTAAAGCTGGACGCCACGTTGTTCGGAACCAACGGTCAGCTTAACTAATTATTTTTAATCCCAACTTTTGAATTCGTAGGATTTCTAATCCGTTCTTAAATCAAGCAATCCAAACGTTACTCATTCTGTATTTAGTTTATGAATATGGAAAGCTGGAACTTTCCTTCCCATCCGGCTCTGGCTAAAGCCTGAGCCGAACTAAAAGACCAACACACCTACAACCAACTAGGGGGCGATTAATTCTTAATTATCAGAAAGACTAAAACAATTCATTACCAAATCACTTTCTTTGTTTCAGTTATATCATTCGATTTTACTTTGACTAAATATATCCCTTTTTGTGGTAGAGAAATTTTTTGGAAGTTTGATGATAAGCTGCCATTATCTCTTAATATCCCACTTATATCATACACTTCATAAGTTGAACCTTGTTTTATATTGCTGAAATGTAAAAAACCATTGTAGGCAAACACAGTCATATTATTTTCAGTTGTAGATGATAAAGCGGTGTTAGTGTTTGCAACTAATGAAATATTGTCAACTCCCCACCAATAAATATTATAAGCATTTATTCCTTTGGCAATAAATTTGAGCATAAAATATTGATCTGTGGCTGCAATGTTTCGATTATATGAAAAATGGCTGATGAAGTTTCCATTTTGATTGTTGTGTAGTACCACAGTATCTCCAACTGTAGCACCAAGTGGAAGTATAACCACTGCCAATTGCTCTAATGTATTACTGCTACTACGTTTGTGATTCAAATCATAAGATAAAGTAATTGCACCATTGGCTGGTTTGCTAAAATAGGAACTAAACAGCTCGTGACTATAATTTGTTACACCCGATTTACCTTCATAATACTCTTGATTAGAACCTGCCAATGATTTTATTATCCAGTTGTTTGAAAAAAATTTCATATTTGCTCCTTCAAAATCTTCGGCAAATGGCAATGAGTTATACGAAAAGTATTCATAAGCGCCAATATCATAACCATTACCTAATGGTCGAGGAAAGTTATCCATATCTTTAGCTGGTATAATAACGCTTTGACCACTGTAAGTATTTGCACCTAAAGGTGTTCCTGTATCGATGCATAAAGACCCTGTTTGTACATGCCAGTCTGTATTTTTAAGTTCGTTTAATTGAGCAACGGTCGATGCTAAGCCTACAAAAGTTGAAGGTCTTACAAATTTCACATTATCAAAGCTAGTTGTTACACTTGTGTTACCAGTTAATATGCAATTTGAAGGTTGAGAAATATCTCCCGAAATGCAGTTTACATTATTTCCTGTAATTTGCGGTTTTGGTGTGCTATTTACTTTGTTATTAACAACTGTGCAATTCACAAAACTACCCAATGACCAATTGTAAACTGCGGATCCATCAAAATTTAGATTTTCTGTGACATTATTGTAAATAAGACAATTAGTTGTTCTTTCACCAAAAGTGCCAGTCATCTGTTGAACACCCCCGCCTTCATATATGGAATAGTTATTGAATATCCGACAGTTCTCAAGAATGGCACGACCACCGTCGTAGCTCACTCCACCACCAAATGAACTACTTCTATTGCTATAAATTAATGAATTGCTAAGTGTTGAGTTGTCACCAATATTTACACCGCCACCTCCATTATAACTAACTATTGTTGTTATATTATTGTATATCTCGCTGCTATCTAATACGCTACCGCCTGACAACAAAACTCCACCACCTTTGCCAGCTGATTTATTATCATGAATTAGACAGTTCTTTATTACAGCAACTACAGCATATATTCCTCCACCACCGTAAGAAGTATCAGTATTAGTGATTGTATTATTAGAAATATCCGATTTTGTAATAGCTGAGCGAGAATATATCCCACCACCACAGGAAGCCTTATTGTTGTAAACTTTACAATTAACAACTTCGCCATAATTTAGTATTCCTCCACCGCCTGCTAAGGATGCATTATAATATACTTTACAATTCTGAACTATACCTTTTGAATAATATATACCTGATTGGTTAAAAATACTGTTATAAATTCCACCACCTGAAGTAATTGCTGCCCCATCAGTATTACCTCCTTTAACTGTGAAACCATCGAATATAAACTTAGTTTCACATATCTCTGTTGGTTTATAATATACTACATGATATGCATTTTCACGATTATAGTTCACATCCCAAGTATAAGTTGTTGCATTATATACCCATTCATCATCGTTATCAATATCTCCGTTTAGAACTGTAGGATATTTGAATTCACAATAACCTATTGAATCTTTTTTGGTCGGGTCAACTAACTCTCGTTGTGCAGTAGAGGTTTCAGTTCCTGCAAAACCGCCATAGAGTGAAATTCCTGCTCGCATTACAAAAGAGCGGTCACGTGGGTCGGAGGCATTTGTAACAGCTTGGGTAGGATAATAAGTTCCTTGCGCCACCCAAACTTCATCGCCTACTGTCGCTCCATTCACCATAGCTTGTATATTACCAGATGCTGTTGCCCAAGAAGTTCCAGTGCCTGTTGCACCTTGTTTTACATAATAGATGGTTTTTGCTTGCATACCCCACGCCGCAGCAAGAAGTAGCGAAATTAAAAGTTTTTGTTTCATAATTTATTAATATATTAGGTGAAAATGAGTTTTCAAATTGTCTCTCCTTCGTTGTTGTATATTGGGAGTGCGACTTTAAGTCGCGCTCCCAATAGTTTCTATTTTCTACTCGTAGCACGACTTTAAGTCGCACTACGAATAAAAAAAATTAAGCTTTCTTTGCAGCAGCTTTTGGCGAATCACTCACATCAAAGCCCCATTGGCTAAGTTCTTTGGGATTATCGTGGTAGATTCCCAGCAATAAATCGCGTGAAGATTTAATGGATTCATTAATTTCGGTCAGTAGCAAGTCGCGTTTGCGGTAAGCAAGGTTGGCTTGGCGTTGCAGGTCTTCAGCTTGCTGGTGCAGGGTCTGTGCATCTGTAATTTTGGAAGCATTATCATCCCATTTGTGATTTTGGAGTGCATTCAGCGGCGATGCTGCGCCATCGGCCTCATGTTTTGCGTTTACACGTGCAGCAAGTTCTAATTCTTGTGCGGGATTGGTGGGTATGTTTACCCTGATTTTTGGATTTGGCATACGAAAATGATTTTATTGTTTAACAAATAGATTTATTTAGTTGCCCCCAACCCCAATAAAGAGGTTCAGAAGCCGTTTTCTACAAATTCAAGTTCCATTTAGGGTGTCGGAAGTTCAATTTCCCCGAAATGAAGTTCACATCACCCATCTTTAAGTTCATTTTAGGGGGATTGAACTTCAAATTCATCGAATTTAAGTTCAAACGAGGGTGTTGGAACTTTAAATTACCCATTTTTAAGTTCATTTTAGGGGCATTGAACTTCAAATTACCCTCCTTTGAACTTAAATTACCCTCCCCGGAACTTCATTTATATTGGGAGTGCGACTTAAAGTCGCGCCTCCAATAGTTTTTGCAATTTTTTCCTTCAACTAAAGTTTTAGAACTTTGGAAAAGTTAGTAAAAAAAAACACCTGCCTTTGAATGGAATCGCTATTCCGTTCAAAGGCAGGTGAATATTAATATTGTAATACAGATGCAATATTGCGTCTGTAAAAATTGTTTAAATGTTATTCTCTCTCTCTCTCTCTCTCTCTCTCTCTCTCTCTCTCTCTCTCTCTCTCT
>JBAXMR010000149.1:0-8875 GCA_037134195.1 Paludibacter sp.
ATTATGTTGTGCAAATGTTGTGCAAATTTTGTATATTTGCACAACCAACTAACACTTCAATATCATGGCAACTGTTAAGGCTTTTATCCGCATTTCTACAAAAAAGGCAAATGATGTCAATGTACGTTTTCGCTTGAGCGATGGTCGAAACATTCAATTGTTTCATAAAAGTGAGCTAACTGTCAATTCCGATTTATGGGACGAGAAAAACCAGTGCATTAAAGCGAAGGTAATTTTCGATGCAGAAAAACGGATCACTTTCAATAAGGCAGTAATGGCTCGAAAAGAATTATTAATCGATGTTTATAATGCCAACCCACGAAAAGAAGAACTCACGTCCGATTTGTTAGATGTTGAAATTGACAAAGTTCTAAATCCTCACAAATACTTTGTTCCGGTTGAAGAAGAAAAGCAACCAACCTTTTTTGAAGCGTTTGATGAATTTCTTGCAAAGCGCAAAATATCCGATGTCAGAAAGAATAACTTCAAGGTTATTAAACGTGCCTTGCAGCGTTACGAGGTTTACAAAGCCGCAAAACACAAACCTGTTACTTTGCACTTTGACACAATCACTTCAGATACCCTCCGTGATATTGAAGAATTTTTATGCAACGAACACCAGATATTTATTGACTTTCCGGAAATATATACACTATTCCCTGAAAAACGCACTCCACAAAAACGAGGTCAAAACACTATAAATGATATTTTTACTAAATTGCGAACTTTATACCTATGGGCTATTGAAGTCGGTAAAACTCATAATAATCCATTCAAGGGTTATGCAGTGGAAGAGTGTGTATATGGTACTCCCTTTTATATATCTATCGAAGAACGAAATACATTATATAATGCAGACCTATCCAAACGCCCACCTTTAGCAGTACAAAGAGATATTTTTGTGTTTCAATGTTTGATTGGTTGTCGTGTCGGTGACCTTTATAAGATGACTAAGGATAATGTAATGAATGGAGCTATTGAGTACGTACCACGTAAAACAAAAGAAGGTCGCCCGATAACTGTTAGAGTTCCACTTAATGCAATAGCTTTAGAAATTCTGAATAGATACCCGGAAGGTCCAAAACTTTTGCCATTTATCAGTGAGCAAAAATACAATGCTTCAATTAAAGATATGTTTCGCCTTGCAGGATTAACGCGAATGGTTACAGTAATTAATCCAACAACCAGAGAGGAAGAAAAAAAGCCTTTAGATAAGTTGGCAAGCTCACACCTTGCCCGACGTTGTTTCGTTGGAAATTTATACAAGCAAGTAAAAGACCCTAATTTAGTAGGCTCATTAAGCGGACACAAAGAAGGCAGTAAGGCATTTGCCCGATACCGTGAAATTGATGAAGATATGAAGAAAGACTTAGTTAATTTATTGATGTAAAAACCAGAAACAATTTGTTGTTGACCTTGTAGAAATTAAGTATGACTAACGATAAACAATTAGAACAATTTTCAAACCTTGCAAATGATGTGGAAAACCTCCTTGATAAAATTGAAAGAAAAACAGGTTTTCAGAATATTCTAAAAAAAATTCACTCTTTTATCCCTAAGTCTATTGATAATAATTTATCCAATATAAATCTAAATGATGGATATAAACTTAGTGATTACCGAATAAGCCGATATCATGATTTTTGGGAGATTATCAGGTTTGTAAAAGACAATATTGAAGTAATTAAAGAATATGAAAATGACGACGAAGATAAAAGGCAAGAACGCAATATCAAGCAAAAAGAATTTAGTCAATTTATTTTTCCGAAAGACAAAGTTGTGAAAAGAACACAGCATTATGGGTTGAAAACATGGGTAGAAGAGGAAACAGAGGAAGATCCAAATTGGATTTATAGTTGTTATGGGACATATACAAAATACTTATCTAAAAAATCACACTGGTATTATCCTATTTGTTTAAATCTCGCATTAAGCAATTCAAACTTAGATTTTGAGACTCACAATGGTTATGTGCTACTTTATATAGCAGTAAACAATGAATTAAAAAGTCTCACTGCTGTATTAGACATTTTAGGGATTGGTAAGAGTGAAAATCAAATTTATCCGACAACAACCCCTGAACTAAGAGACTCAACAAACAACAGTACCATTAATACAAATCACAGCTCTATGAACTATAAACAAGTTGTTTTAAACGCATACACCGAACACCGTGAACAAAAAACGTCCTATCAATCTTATTTCAAAAGAGAAGCCCAAATTGCTAAACGAGATTATTTTGTTGAGTTCTCTGATTATTTTGACGGCTGCCAAAACGTGTTGGAATCTTACAAGAATGAAATAATTAGAAAATACAAAAAGCGATTAACAGAAGATGATTGGGTTGTGTCGAGTGTAAAATCAGGATCCGGAATAAATTTTGATGGTGAGATTGTTACTGACCTGATGGACGAACGCATACAAGATAGCCTAAGAAGAATTGCTGATGACAAGGAATATGTACAAAACAAGGGTTATACAAACAACCTCGATTATGAATGCAATCTGACCGAAACAGGTGAAATAACCAATAGCGTATGGGAATATAGCAATGTTCGGGGGCTTTATTGGCAAGATATTGTTCAAATTGAGCAGGGAGTTAACCAAGCCAAAGATGAATTGTCAGTTCAGGATCAAAAGAATATTATTGACACTAAAAATACAAAGTTTAAACCCGCCGAATTTAGCATAGATGTTGACACACTATCATTATATTTCAAATCCACTTTTTTAGGAATCGGTGAATATAATTTAAATCATTTTGAAACTCTAATGAGCGACATAGAAACCTTAAGGAAACCTGTAGAGTTTGCTGAAGTAGCATTAATGATACATGAAAGTAAGTTCGTAAATAACAGGATGCCTGTTCATTTTTCTGATTGGTATCCTATTTTTTGTAATTGTGTTGGATGCGAACAAAAGAAATACCAACCTAAGGATTTACGCCCTGCTCGTGAATCAATTCAAAAGCTATTTAGTTATTTACTTTTATAATTTCAATTTACCCGCTCTTACCCGCTCATATCCGCAAAAAATCCGCTCGTTTTATTGAACTTTTGCAGGAAACCAACATAACACACTGATATTCAGTGCGTATTTTTTTTGTCCTTTCGTATTATTGCACCCACCTCTACTTTTGCAGCATGCTTTTAAATCCTACGACCGTAAACGTTCGAAATAATTGCATACGCTTGCAAAGGGGCTGTTTTACGGCTACCCCCTGAGCGGCAAAATTTTAAAATTCTAATAAAATGAATTTAAAAGAAATTTTGCAAGAATCAGGTAACGTAACGATTGCCGTTTCTTTAGTCGATTTAAAACAATTTGCTGTAGACATAATCGAATCTACAAAAAAGGAACTTGAAGATGTAGTTATTGCCGAAAAAGCTGAAACCTACCCAAGCCCCAAACGGGTTTGTGAGATTCTCGATGTCGATGCGTCCACTCTTTGGAGATGGAACAAGCGTGGTTATTTATGCCCTGTCGAAGTCGGAGGAAAAAGGCGGTACAAAATGAGTGAGGTAAATGCAATTCTTAACGGTGGGAGGGCTAAGAAATGAGATACGATGAAGATTATTTAAACGACCAGTTTGAAAAATTACTGGCCAAGATTGATTCTCATTATGCCAGATTTACAAATCAGATTGAATTTGCTGACGATCCAATAATTGAGAATTCAAGGTTTATTGAGTTGATGGGTATTAGTACGAAAACCGCTCAGACATGGCGCGACCAGGGAGTGGTTTCTTACTCGAAAATTCAAGGCAAAATATTTTATCGAAAATCCGATATTTTAGAACTGTTCAAAAAATACCATGTAAAATCCTCTAAACCTGAATAGCTATGAAAGAAAATGAAAATGCTCCTTTGGACTTTGCAGAGTCCTCAGGAGCAATAGATAATCAGATGTTCAAAGATAACAACTTCATAGCTGCAATGCAATCTGAAATTCAAACACTTGAAAAGAGTTTCGAGGAAAATAGTGTAACAACTATAAAGCACACAGAGATTTTGTCAACCCTCCTTGAACAAATTCAGAGGATTGATTTTCGTGAAGAAGTTGGTTTTACTGACGAGTCTCAGAAATTGTCAAAGAAACATTATCTGGTTAGCTGTATAGAAAATATACTCGAAATAGCGCATGAAAACAACTGGGGCATATGTCGTAATCACGATTTTATCTATTTGTATAATGGTGCATATTGGAGTGTCTTTGATAATGCAGAGTTTGAAAATTTCTTAGGACAGTCAGCTGAGAAAATGGGAATTGACAAATATGATGCTCGGCTTTACTCATTCCGTCAACAGTTATTTAAACAGTTCTTGGCTGTTGCCAACTTGCCAAAACCCAATCAGTGCGATGATGTGGTTTTAGTGAACTTAGGCAATGGAACATTTGAAATTAGCAAGGATAAACAAGTTCTTCGGGCGTCTGATAGACGGGATTTTATAACATATCAGTTGCCGTTTAATTACGACCAAACTGCTACCTGTCCTTTGTTTATGAACTATCTGAATACTGTTCAGCCCGATTTAGATCGTCAAAAAATTTTAGCCGAATACCTTGGTTATTTGTTTATCAAAGCCTCTACATTAAAACTCGAAAAAACACTTCTGTTGTATGGAAGTGGAGCCAATGGCAAATCTGTTTTCTTCGAGGTGGTAAATGCTTTGTTGGGAGGGACTGAAAACGTGAGCAGTTATTCGTTGCAAAATTTGACAAACGAGAACGGTTATTTCAGGGCAATGCTGGCTAACAAATTAGTCAATTATGCAAGTGAAATAAATGGCAAACTCGAAACGTCCATTTTCAAACAGTTGGTCTCAGGTGAGCCGGTCGAAGCCCGACTGCCTTACGGAGAACCCTTTACTCTGACGAATTATGCCAAGCTCATTTTCAACTGCAACGAACTGCCAAAGGACGTAGAACAAACGCAGGCATATTTCCGACGTTTTCTGATTGTGCCATTTGATGTTACAATCCCGGAAGCATTACAAGATAAAGAGTTGTCAAGGAAAATCATAGACAACGAGCTTTCGGGTGTGTTCAATTGGATTTTAGAAGGCCTAAAACGACTACTCGTTCAGAAAACATTCACTCATAGCGAAGCAGTAAAGAATCAGATCGAAATGTATAAAAAGCAGTCCGATTCTGTTCAAATGTTTCTTGATGATGAAGGCTATGGCAAGAGTATCGAGGAATATACGGAGTTTAAAGCTCTTTTCTCCGAATACAGGAACTACTGTTCCGAGAGTGGTTATCGTTCCGTGTCCAAAAGAACGTTTAGCGAAAGGCTGAAAAATATCGGTATAGAAACCGGAAAGAAGAATTATGGTATAATCGTATATCTGAAAAAAGTTTCTTAAACCAATGCACATTATTCACTTTATTCATTTCCGATTCGTTTCGGGTGTTTGAAGTGAATAATGTGAACCATTAAAACAAACAATTTTATGCACTCATACAAACTGCCATATCTTCAACCCTACAAAGGCAAAGCTACCAGGCATACTTGCCCTGAGTGTGGTACGAAAGAAAGTTTTACCCTTTATTTAAACGGCAATACCAACGAACCAATTCACCGAACCGTTGGCAAATGCAATCGTGAGTCTAAATGTGGCTACCATTACACGCCAAAACAATACTTTTTGGATAATCCGTCGCCTCTTGTAGAGACGTGGCATGCCACGTCTGAAAAATCAAATCAAATTATCAAGAAGAATGAACCACCGCAACCACCCGGAACAATCCCTTTTAAATACGTCGAACGTTCAGCCAGTTACAAAAGCAATTTTGTCCGCTTCCTTTGCGAAATAATGACCAACGAGCAAATACATTCTATCGGAGAAAACTATGCATTAGGAACTACCAAAACAAATGAAGTAATCTTTTGGCAGATTGACATGAATGGCAAAGTTCGTACAGGAAAAATCATGCAATACAACCCCGAAACAGGTAAACGTATTAAGCATGAATCGGGTGCAATAGATTGGGTACACAATAAACTCAAAAAATCAGGCACATTGCCCCAGAACTTCAATCTTCAACAATGTTTCTTTGGTGAGCACCTGCTGAAAATCTACCCGACTAAAACAGTTGCCATTGTCGAAAGTGAGAAATCTGCTGTCATTGCCAGTGTGTTCTTTCCTGAATTAGTTTGGCTTGCTGCCGGAAATATCAACGGGCTTTCCGTTGATAAATGTCAGGTTTTAAAATCCCGAAAAATTATTCTATACCCTGACTTAAACGCTTTTGATAAGTGGTCTGACAAAGCTCAAATACTCAATTCACTTCTTTCTCCCTCCCTTTTGGGGAGGGCTGGGGAGAGGTCCGTGAGGTGTTCTAATCTTTTAGAAAACGTTGCAAAACAAGTGGATAAACAAAACGGCCTCGATATAGCAGATTATATTGTCAATCAAATAAGAAAAGTTCCGAAATCCGTTGAAGTTATCAACCGGTATAGCCCACAGCTTAATTCGTTGATTAAAAAGAATCCGGCTCTTTCCTTTCTTGTCAATACGCTCGATCTAATTGAAATGTGAACAGGGCAAGTTGTAGAACTTCTGCAATGAATTATGATACTGATCTTCGGCCTGAAAATTTATCTAAATAATTTTTTATCACAATTCTGGCAATAATGCTTGTTTATTGCCGAAATTGTGATACATTTGCCTTCATATTTTTTCACATGATTACAACAGCCGATATATTAAATTTTGCATTCACCCACAAGGTGTTTACACGTAAAGAACTAATCAGTGATTTGAAAAGTCAATCTCAAAAAGATTCACTTACTTCACTGTCCGAACAACTTGATAGATTGCTGAAATCAAAACAGTTAGTTCGACTTGAACGTGGTGTTTATGCATTGTCTGATAATACAAAAAAAGAGTTTTATATCCCTGTTTCAGATGAAATGAAACAAATAAACCTGCAAATCAAAACTCATTTCCCATTTGCAAATTATTGTCTTTGGAACAGCAATGCACTAATGTCATACATGCACCACATACCAAACTTAAAATTCATATATGTGGACGTGGAACGCGATGTCGCTGAATCTGTTTTCAATTTGCTAAATACCGATAGTTCATTAAGAGTTTTCTTAATGCCAGATCAGACTGACTTCGACCGTTACATTAGCGGCTCCGATGCAGTTATTATTCGTCCTTTAATATCTGAATCGCCATTACAGTTGGTTGATGGCATAAACACCCCGACAATAGAAAAGGTGATGGTAGATATGGTGGGTGATGTGGAATTTTCATTTGTACAGGGTTCGGAAATAAACTATGTTTATACAACGATTTTTGAAAGGCACAACGTAAATAAAAACAAACTCTTACGTTATGCCACCCGTCGGGGACGGAAGGAAGAAGTAGAAAAACTAATAAACGCCAATAAATTATGATTCACCCCGATAGTCGGACAATCGAATGGATGACGCAGGTAGCTGCTGAGAATAAATTTCCGGATATAGCACTTATTGAGAAATCGATAAGGGCCTTTTCGCTTCTCGAATCCTTGGTGCTATCGGGTTGTCCGTTTGTATTTAAAGGTGGTACGGCATTAATGCTTCACATGGATAGCGCAAAGCGACTTTCCATTGATATTGATATCATTTGCCCTCCCGGCACAAACATTGAAGAATTTGTACAGAAACATGCTCAGGAATACGGCTTTGGCGATGTAAGATTAGTCGAACGGGTTACAGCACACAATATCCCGAAAACACATGCTAAATTCTTTTATCAGGTAACTTACGTTACCAATACCGAAACAGAATGCATTCTGCTGGATGTATTGTTCGAGGATATTCATTATCACAACATTGAGCAACTGCCTATTCAAAGCCGTTTCTTGAAATTAGAGGGAGAGCCGGTTACGGTTAATGTTCCGGGTAAAGCCGATATGCTGGGTGATAAACTTACTGCTTATGCTCCAAACACTACGGGTATTCCTTATTTCAAAGGAGATAAAGATTGTTCAATGGAAATCATAAAACAGCTTTTTGATATTGCCTCTTTGTTTGACGTTACCAACGATTTAAGGATGGTTACCGAAACATTCCAAAAGTTTGCCACCGTTGAGTTGCAATACCGAAATCTCGATCCTGAAAACATAGCTCAGGTACTTGATGATATTTTCCAAACCTCACTTTGTATATGCTTGAGAGGTCAGGTTGAGCCCGACACTTTCAAACTCCTTCAAACGGGAACAAAAAGAATACAAAGTTTTATTCATAGCGAGAAATACAATATCGACAGTGCCATTACCAACGCTTCTAAAGCTGCATACCTTTCTGTGTTGATTGCAAATGGAGTCACAACCGCAGTTCATTTCGACCCTCAAAATATCGAATCATTACGAGATGCTGTCATTAATGAGCCGCTAAATACGAAACTCAACAAGCTCAAAAAATCCAATATCGAAGCATTCTTTTATTGGAATGAGATTGGGAAAATAAAAAGCAAAGTTTAATCATGTAGATATCTTGATAATGAATCTCCCAACGGATAAAAACGTCGACACAAGATCATTGGCGCAAATCTACAATAATACAGTAGCCACATACAAGTATTATTGGTTTGTGTCTATTCTTGATATTGTCGTAAAGGAGCAGCGCCGACGAATTTCTTTTTTGGAAATTATTGTTGGTATGATAGCCGAAGCATGGTATCCTATTCACTATTTTCGTTTGTCTTTTGGAAAATCTGATTCACTTTACAATCAAATAATTGAATTACAGAAAGAACTCAATATTCCTATTGATGCAAAGAAAGATGAGATAAAGAAACAGATTTTCAATAATCTAACCATAATGGATAAAACGGAGCATGCTGACCATCCGAATTCGGTCTTAGCAAATACTAT
>JBAXMR010000150.1:0-8733 GCA_037134195.1 Paludibacter sp.
CACTAATGGTTGTATCACTGGAATTACTTCCAGTTCATTCAAGGATGCTACTAACAATGATTGGAGTTTGGCTTCTGGATCTGCGGCTATTAATGCAGGAACTGATTTATCTACTGCTACTTCACCCGTAACTTCAGATATTGCTGGAAATAATCGTCCTACAGGTTCAAATAAAGTGGATATGGGTGCGTATGAATATATTTCATATCGGTCTAATGCAACTGGTAATTGGGGAGATTATACAATATGGCAATTATCAGCCGATGGTACTACTTTTTCTGCTCTCCCAAGTGCTACTTATGTACCAAGTTCAAGTATGGCAGGTTCGGTTAGTATTTTAAACGGACACACTGTAACAGTGGCTACAAATGCAAGTTCACGTACATTAACTGTTAATGCAGGAGGAAAACTAACGTTAAATTCAGGATTTACATTGGGTGTAAACGGAAATTTCACGATAAATAGTGATGCTACCAACGGCACTGGAACTTTTGTAGATGCAAATGCAAATGGAGGATTAACCGTAAGTGGAACTTCTTCTGTACAACAATATCTCAGTTCTTCCCGTAACTGGTATATGAGTTCACCTGTTTCTGGTGCATCTTCATTGCCAACAGTAAGCACCGGAACATTGACGTTCTATTCATACCCCGAAAGTGATATAAATCAGTCAACCGGTGCGAATGGATATGCTGCAGGTGCATTTTGGAATACTGTAAGTACCGGAACAATGTCTGTAGGTACAGGATATATTATAAAACCAAGTACAACTTCTACGGTTACATTTTCAGGTACAGGTTTAAATACAGGCAGTCAAACAATAAGTGGTTTGACTTATTCATCAGCAAATCCAAAACATGGTTTTAATTTGATAGGTAATCCATATCCTTCATATCTGAATGTTTTGCCATCCATCAGTGCAAATTCAGACGGTATAGAACCAACAGTGTGGTATCGTACCCGTGATGTCGCTGGTTATTACCATTGCGAAACGGTAAATTCTACTGACGGTTTTGGTACCAATTCCAGCTTAACCGGTCGGGTAACAGGATATATTCCGCCTATGCAGGGATTCTGGGTGAGAACAAAATTAAACAACCAGTCCATCGCTTTGTCTAATTCAAATCGTTCGCATACAACAACAGTAACACAACCGGGTGTTGGTTCAGTACCAACAACTCCACTGAAAGCACCTACTTTAAAGAACGAAACCTATGGTTTGTTAGGTTTAAATGTGTTCAACGGAATTACAGGGGATGAAACAATAATTAAATTTTATTCAGGAGCAACTAATAATCTGGATCCTTACGATTCGGGTAAAATGTCGAATGGCAATGTAAATATACCTGAGCTATTTACCGTTGTTGAAGGTTCACAGCTTGCCATAAATACTATGAACAGCATACCTTACGATACTGAAATAGCTCTTGGATTTACAACAGGAAAATCCGGTGATTTTACTATCAACACTTCTCTAATGAGTAATTTTTCCGAAGGAACACAGATTTTACTGAAAGATAATATTGATCCACTGAATCCGGTAATAACTGATTTGACAACCCAATCCTATAGTTTTAATTCAGATACTACTACAAGCAATGCCACTCGTTTTACCCTAATATTCAAAGCTCCTTCGGTAGCTACAGAAATCAATGATACAGAAAATAAAGAAAATGTATGGATTTCAACCCGTAATGGACAAATTGAAGTGAATGGTAATACAAATAATAAAACAATGCTTGAAGTTTTCAATGCTCTTGGTCAAAAAGTAATTTCTAAAAATCTGACTGGAACAAATGCTCAGTTGAAAAATAGCTTAGCAACCGGTGCTTATCTGGTAAAACTGACTACTGAAGGTAAGAGCATAACCCGAAAAATAATTATTGATTGATGATTTATAGCTAAAAAAAGTGTTGTTTTGTTTATAAAGTTCAAGTCTCATTACTCAATTTAGAGTGATGGGGCTTGAATAACAAATTTAATATATTAAAATGCTGACAAATATGAATACAACAAATAAAATTTACTCTGTACCTGAAATTAAATGCATTGAATTTGATAACCAGATTTCGTTACAACTTTCATCTGATGCACCTATTGGTCCCGGTGAAAGTATATCATCTGCACCTGACTACTTTAATAACAATCCATTCAAAACGAATATAAGTTAAATTACAAATGACCATTGAAGAATTAAAAACAGCATTTTAAATTTCCGGCAAAAAAGCATAATCATTTCCTAATTCCTAATGGTACTATTCATTTTTCCGGCATTAACAGTATGGTGCTCGAAATAAGTGCAACGCCTTATATTTTTTACTTTCAAACTTTACGATTGGGGGAGGATGGGTATGGATGGTAAGCCCCGTGCCATCAATATTGAACACGGAAAAAATGTGATTCAGTGGAACCGTAATAAAGAATATTGTCTTGAAAATCTTGAAAATCTGGTTGAATTAATCGATGAAGGTGATGGGTGCTACGAAGAACGCAACGGATTAAACAAAAACGAATTTATTGAAACGCATCATCATTGGTTCTCTAAACCTGTTTTTCATTTTTCCGGTGATAGTGTTAATGTATTAAATCTCATTGAAGGTGTCGAAGTTATTGTCGAAAGTCCATCTGGTTTATTTGCATCTTTCATCGTTCATTATGCCGAAAATTTAATGTGCCGGAAACTGTAGGTAAATATACCGTTCTTCCTAATGGTGAAAGCGAAGGAAAAGTATGGGCAACTATTAAAGACTATGTGATATATAAAGCTTAAAAAAAATATATAATGACCGTTTGGTTGTAATTGGTGGTGGTCTTACCGGTACGACTAAATTATTGTTCATGCTTTCATTAACAAATGAAATGAATGACATTATCGGCAGAATGGATGGCGATATTTTCCCAAGACTTCAGAAGAAAGCTTATAATTTAGATGCAAAGGATGAATTAAAAACCTTTTTAAAGGGGAATTCAACGCTTGTCAATGTTTCAGGAATGAATAGAATGATATATTACGATTCTGCTAAACGAATTGGAGTTTTTTTTATAAAATCGTTGCCAGCAAAGCCATTGCACTGGGAGTTAATGAGTTTGCACTTCATATGCTTGACCCTAAAGAATCTTAAACAAACAACCTTTAAATAATTTATACTAAAATGAAAAACAAAAATTCTATTAATAAGATTCTTCCAGTGATTTTTGGCTTCTTTATCATGGGGTTTTGCGATGTAGTTGGCATCACGTCCATGCATGTTAAGGAAGACTTGTTAGGTAGTTTTAGCCCAGAATTCAGAGATACGCTCTCAAATATGATTCCGGTGGCACTTTTTTCGATGTTCCTTATCTTCTCCATACCAACCGGCATGTTGATGAATAAAATTGGTCGTAAAAAAACGGTCCTTTTAAGCAATTTGATTACCATTGTGGCCATGTTTATTCCATTTATTGGATATACTTTTGTGCTTACACTGATTGCTTTTGCTCTGTTGGGAATTGCTAATACAATTTTGCAGGTTTCGCTGAATCCATTGCTTACGAATGTGGTAAAAGGTGATAAACTTACTTCGAGCCTTACTGCCGGACAGTTTGTAAAAGCAATCTCCTCTTTTTGCGGGCCTTTTATAGCTGCATTTGCTGCTTCTCAATTAGATAACTGGCAATATATTTTCCCAATTTATGCAGTTATCTCACTGATTTCAACCGGTTGGCTGATGGCAACGCCTATACAGGAAAATCAACTTATAGGAAATGTCAGTTCTTTTAGCAGTGTATTCAGTCTTTTGAAAGTTAAAACCATTCTGCTTTTATTTTTGGGTATTGTATTCGTAGTCGGAGTTGATGTTGGGATAAATACTGCAGCACCCAAAATCTTGATGGAACGTTGTGGTTTGAATTCTATTGATGCAGGTTATGGTTCAAGTATGTATTTTGCATTTCGTACTGCCGGTGCATTTATTGGTGTCTTATTGTTAGCTAAGTTCTCATCACAAGCATTCTTCAGAATAATTACCGTTGTGGCAGTATTGGCTTTATTAGCTTTGATATTTGTTACTGATAAAATTCTAATATTTACATTATTTGCTATTATAGGTTTCTCAATTGCCAATGTATTCTCTATCATTTTTTCCATGGCTATACAATCAAAGCCTGAGAAAGCCAATGAGATCTCGGGTTTAATGATTACCGGTGTATTTGGCGGTGCGGTCATTCCATTTATAATGGGATTGACATCAGACACAATGGGTTCACAAGTTGGATCAGTATTGATTATTCTAGTAAGTGCAGTCTATTTGCTGTTTTGCGCATTCGCAGTTAAACAAAGATAATCAGATTATAAGCATAGTCAATATAGTGAAGTGATACATTCTTACAGTCCGAGGCATTGTAGTTGGCATGTTCGAGAGCATAAACAACTATTCTCGCTTTTCCCCGAAAAACCATGCGGGGTTGGATTGAACGAATCGAGTTTGATGCATCCGGTCAAATCAGTTAGTGGTATTATTGGATTGGGAAAAGATATTGAATTCACTCCCATGGCTGCGATATTTGCGGATTAAAGACTTGTTTTAAAAGAAAAAGCAACTAAGAATCTGTTTAAAAATAAATCTTAAATTAGTTTTCAATTATTTTTTAGGCTAGTTGTGGGTTCGTTTTTTTGAAAAATAGCGGGCTATTTGAGAAAAGCAAAAGTGCAAATAGACAAAAAAGACTGAGAAACAATAAGATAGTTGCTACTTAGAAAAACATGTAAATTTTATATTCTTCTGATAAACATATACTATTATACATTAGCGTTAATTTTTAAACAGTTTCTAAGCATTTATCTCAGTTAACAACTTTGTTATGACCGTTCAGGAATTAAAATCTGCCTTTGTTTATGTATATAAAGAAGAAGCTGAAGCTGTTTATTTTGTACCGGGGAAGATTAATCTCATAGCTGAACACATTGCTGAGTTTGAAAATATTGATTTACAACCTACGTTAAGTTGTGGAATCTATTTATTACTTCGCAAAAACAATGTTGATTGTTTTAAGTTCTGGTCGTTAAACGAGCCGGAGGCAATCAATTGGAAGATAAATCAACCAATTCCCAAAAATATCAATTCATGGATAAAATATACGATTGGTATTATTAAACAGTTTGTAGAGATGGGTTTTGAAAAAGAAATTGGATACGATTTACTTTTCTGGGGCAATATACCTAAAGGTGCAGACTTACTTCCGTCTGAAGGTTTAGAACTAATTACAACTTTCGCATTGAAGGATCAATTGCCAAACATACAAAGCTCAACTCTGAATCAACAGATTACTAATCATGGTCTTTCGTATATCAACAGGAATATAATCCCCAATGAATTGGTGTCTGAAATCACTGATACACTTTTTAAAAAAACAGAAGGTTATAAAGTTGTTATTTCAAATACACACACGCCACATAAAGTAGATGCATCGTCCTATTATCAACGCATGTTGGAAAATAAATCAGCAGTTGAATACTTAAACAAAATCCAACCAATATATAATTGGGATGAACTTACGGAAGTTGAATTTAATGGATTAGTGTCAACCATTAATAATCCTGAAGCTATTAAAAGTGTGTACCACATGATTAGTGAAGTGCATCGCACTAAGATAGCTATCGAAGTATTAAAGAAAGCAGATTACATTTCATTTGGTCATCTAATGAATGCTTCCCACAGTTCATTGCGTGACAATTTAGAGATTGTTAGCCCTGAAGTCGATGCTATGGTAGCCGAAGCCTTGAAAATTGAGGGAGTACTTGGTTCACGTATGGCAGGTTGCGGTTTTGGAGGTTGCACCATCTCATTGGTTAAAGAAGAAGCTCTTGATATATTTATCAAGAAAGTTGGAAGAGTTTATGAAGAAGAAACCGGTATAAAAAACAACTTTTTCGTTGCCGAAATAGGTGATTGTGCCTGCAAATTATATCAATAACTATGTTCTCTGTTTGTTTAGTTCTCTCTGATCCCGACAGGAAGTTTGATTTCTCAAACTTCCTGTCTTTTTTCGGGATCTCGAAATTCCTCTTATTTTCAGACTGTAAGTCCTGCATACCTTAGCCCAATGCAAACGAAGTATCGCATTGGGTTTCAATCGTCAAATCTTAATAGCCACGGAGTGGCTAACCATCAATAACCCCCGGTTAAATGCAATAAAACTGGGGGTATAAACATCTCACAAATTCTCAACCCCGGAGCGGGTTGAACCATAAATATTATGTTGTATATTTGTGGTCTAATTAAATCAACTCTTTCTTTATGTCAGATTCCTCAATTAATATAGATCTAAACAATATAACTTCTCACAATGAATTGATTAATCATTTCAATCCCGGTTTTTCTTTGAAGAGAGGTGATAACTTGTCAATTTACATTAATTTAAACACCTTCAATCAATTATATCCTGACTATTTATTGTTGATTTCTTGCTTTATTAATAACATTTCCAGCAAAGGAGTTAATGTTACCACAAAGTTTTTGGACTTTAAACATGATTCTAATCGGACGAAATATGCAAGTCGAATAAATTTCTTTAAAAGTATTGGGTTTGATTACGAAGAAAATTTTAATCGGAATTATTCGAATGGTCGTTTTACTGAAATGATTTTTTTTGACAAAAATAATGCAACGGATATATTTAATTCAATCATGTCAGTATTGATTAGAAATTCGGTTAATGAAAATTTATTGATTGGGTTGGATTTTTGCATTTGGGAAATTATTGATAATACCATTAATCATTCGGAATCTTCGTTTAGTTATAATGGAAAAGGTTTTGTTTGTGCTCAATTTTATCCGTATAGGCATGAAATTAGATTAATTATTGCAGATTCAGGCATTGGTATTCATAAATCACTGACAACACATCCCAATACCAAATATGCAAATTTGAGTGAAGAAGAAGCAATAAGAAACAGTATTCAAAGAGGCATTACAAATAGTGAAGGAATGGGGTTTGGATTATGGGCAACTGCTGAGTTAATAAAAAAGAACAATGGAAGATTAATTATTCATTCTGGTAATTATCAGCTTGATACAAAATCAGATGAATTAGTAAAAAAATCTCCATATTGGGAAGGGACTTACACATTCATTACAATAAACACCCTAAACAAAATTGATTATTCAAATGTTTTTAACGATGTCGAAACTCGTATAGATTTATTAAACGAGAAGAAAGAAGAAATATCTTATGATAATTTAGACGATTTATGGTAAACATTATATATCTTTGCAATCAAATTAAAATATGAATATTCAACTAGGAAATATAAACAAAAGCCTTGGCACTAGGTCTTTAGGAAGTAGGCTGAGATTGGAGATTGAAGAAAACCTCAAAAAAGGAGAGTTTGTTTGCTTTGATTTCTCTGATGTGGATTTTATATCCCATTCTTTCGCAGATGAATGTTTTGGCAAATTACTCTTAACTTGGGATATTGCTGAACTAAAGAAACGAACTACTTTCGTTAATACTAATTCACTTGTAAAAAACACGATATCATTTACTTTTAAAGAAAGACAGCAGAAGTTGCTTTCAGTAGCAAGCTAAGAATAAAGAAGTGAAAACAACTTAAAAGCAACAGATTAATTCAAAAAGAATTAGTCTGTTGCTTTTTTTATGACTAAAATCCACATATCATTTTCAATAGGACATAAATTACTTTTTGTATGGAGAAAAGTATTGTATTTGCACCTTTTCGTCAGACAAGATGTAACAGATTATTTGATAAAAATGCTCAATAATCATACTTATAGAAAAAATCACTTTGTTGCGGTCAAAATTGGCTGAAACCATTATAAAGTAAGCATTTCAGAAGAATAACACCGCAACTAAAATAAAGAAAATAAAAGAACACAAATTCAACTTAGTTGCGTTATAAAATCGCTACAATCCTTTTCAGCAAAAGCTTTGATGCCTTCCGCAACCGAAACACCGCAACCAAGGTATATTTTTGAAAATCTAACTGTAAAAATCTATTTTGCTACGATTATTTAGCACCTATGTAACTTTAGATAAATTACATACTAGCCACAAATTATCTGCAAATATGGTCTTTTGCCACGGAGTGGCTAAATATGAATTGAAAATCGGCGAAGCCAATAGCCCCCAGTAAGCGAAGCGCAACTGGGGGTTGAGGTAAACAAGTGACACAACATTTGATTTTCATTTCGACTAGTCGAAATGAAAATCAAATAATTATAGAAATTGTAGCTTGTTGAGTAGTTACACACAAATAAAGTCCGGTTGAAAGCGGTTAGGCTTCGCCTGATAGTTCATTACGGGCAGCTCCGCCGGGCATATCCCCAGCCCTAAAAAATCCTCACCATTCGTTCCTCATGGCTTGCACAGTCTTTTTTTAGGGCTTCCCCACAATCCACCCTGCTGTTGTTTTTTTTCTGTCACACTTTTTGCAATCCACCCTGCTATCACAGTGTTGTTTTTTCAAAACCACTGTTTCAATCCAC
The DNA here is from genome assembly GCA_037134195.1 of Paludibacter sp. Lineage (GTDB taxonomy): Bacteria > Bacteroidota > Bacteroidia > Bacteroidales > Paludibacteraceae > Paludibacter. The sequence continues at coordinate 8,484 of JBAXMR010000150.1, forward strand.
CCACGAGGCAAAAAAGAAATCAGGCACTCCAACCACCACCGTGCCTGAAATGCGCCAGAAAAAAAACAACTCAACCTTTTCGGCGAGTGAATGCAGAGTCAAAATGAAATTTTGAACTCTGCTGAACGTAGAAAAGGTCGATGCAATCAAAGCTATGTATACATAATGCTTAGTTAATGGTCATTTCCTTGCCTAACGGCAAATCAATAGGAAAGCCCATAACCTAATTATGTATAATAGCCGCACAAAA
>JBAXMR010000151.1:0-8364 GCA_037134195.1 Paludibacter sp.
TTATTGATTATCTGAATGTTACAAGTACTAAAAAATGTTATGCGGAAAACAGGAATATGATTCTGTATTATTTATTGAAAGGAAATAAATGAGAAATCCCTGCTAATTTCAACTGATTAGCAGGGATTTTTAGTAAAAATAAACTACCACTATAAACTTATTTCGGGTGTTGGTTTCACAATACGGGCTTTTATTTCACTCGTTTCTGCGTTCAATTCCATTAAAATGGTATCTCCTGCTTCCAATTCACCTGCCAATACTATGTCAGCCAATTCATCTTCCAGATAACGCTGAATAGCTCGTTTCAACGGACGTGCGCCAAACTGAACATCATAGCCTTTATCAGCAATATAGTCTTTGGCTTCGTTGGTAAGTTCCAGTTTATAACCCATTGCAGTAACCCGACCAAACAACCCTTTTAGTTCCAAATCAATAATCAATCGGATAGATTCTTTGCTCAACTGGTCAAACATAATCACTTCGTCCACACGGTTCATAAATTCAGGGGCAAAAGTACGGTTCAAAGCTTTTTGAATAACGCCACGCGAAAATTCTGTATCCATAGCTACTTCTGGAGCAGAATTGAAACCTACACCTTTACCAAAATCTTTCAACTGACGGGTTCCAACGTTAGAAGTCATAATGATTATTGTATTTTTAAAGTCGATACGCCGTCCCAAACTGTCAGTCAACCTACCCTCGTCCATTACCTGAAGCAACAGGTTGAACACATCAGGATGTGCTTTTTCAATCTCATCAAGCAGAATAATTGAATAGGGTTTGCGGCGAACTTTTTCTGTCAACTGACCACCTTCTTCGTAACCCACATATCCCGGAGGTGCTCCAATCAGGCGCGAAACACTGAATTTCTCCATATATTCGCTCATATCCACACGGATAAGTGCATCGGCACTGTCGAACATAAACTCTGCTAAAATCTTGGCAAGGTGCGTTTTACCGACACCTGTTGGACCGAGGAAGATAAACGAACCAATAGGTTTACTTGGATCTTTAAGTCCTATGCGGTTACGCTGAATAGCTTTCACTATTTTATTCACCGCATCATCCTGACCAATTACTTTCCCCTGCAACGCTTCTTTCATCTGGCGGAGTTTCAAACCTTCGGCTTGTGCAATGCGCTGAACCGGTATGCCCGACATCATAGCCACTACTTCGGCCACTTGTTCTTCATCAACCGTTTCAGGATGTTGTTGGGCTTCTTCTTCCCAACGTTTCACTGCATCTTCAAGCTGATACTGCAATTGTTTTTCGTGGTCACGTATAGGCCCTGCCAGTTCATATTTTTGTTCCGAAAGAACTTTCAGTTTTTCTTTTTTCAGGTCTTCAATCTGTTTTTCCAATGCTTCAATTTCAGCCGGAACTGAAACTGTACCAATATGAACTCGTGAACCTGATTCGTCCAACGCATCGATGGCTTTATCAGGGAAACAACGGTCGGTAATATAACGGTCAGTCAGGCGCACACAAGCTTTGATAGCATCCGGCGTATATCGCACATTGTGATGATATTCGTAGCGATCCTGAATATTGGTAAGAATCTCAAGTGTTTCATCAGCTGTAGTGGGATCTACCATTACCTTTTGGAAACGACGTTCCAGTGCTCCATCTTTTTCTATGCTCTGACGGTATTCATCCAGCGTAGTTGCTCCAATGCACTGTATTTCGCCACGTGCCAGTGCGGGTTTCAGCATATTGGCAGCATCAAGCGAACCCGGTGCACCACCTGCGCCCACAATGGTATGTATTTCATCGATAAACAGAATGACATCCGGATTTTTCTGCAATTCGTTCAGAATGGCTTTTATACGTTCTTCAAACTGTCCGCGGTATTTAGTGCCTGCCACTATTGAGGCTATATCAAGCGAAACCACCCGTTTGTCGAACAAAACACGCGATACACGACGCTGAATGATGCGCAGTGCAAGACCTTCCACGATAGCGGATTTTCCCACACCGGGGTCGCCTATTAGTACCGGATTATTTTTCTTGCGACGACTCAGAATCTGAGCCAAACGTTCAATTTCTTTCTGACGACCAACAATAGGATCAAGACGGTTTTCAAGTGCAGCTTTGGTAATATCTGTACCAAATGTATCAAGTGCCGGAGTATCGCTTTGTTTTGCAGCTCCCTGAGGATTTGATTTGCGTTTTTGACGTGGATCTTCATCCTCGTCATCTTCATCCTGAAAGCCCGAACCCATCATTGGGGTATCATGAGGAGTTTCAATCAATTCCTTCACCTGATTATATGTCAGACTTTCGGCATTCAGAATATCGCCCGCCAGATTATTCTTTTCTTTCAGAATAGCCAGCAACAAATGTTCCGTATCAGCAGTCTCCACTGATAATGAACGGGTTTCGAGTTCCATAATTTTCTTAATTCGCTCGGTACTTTTCAAACTTGGTAGTTCAGCACCGCTCGGTTCAAGGTCTGTACGAATCTGACTTTCTATGGTTTGTTTGATTTTAGACAGATTTATGTGGGTTACATTCAGAATATCGATGGCTTTACCGCTTCCTCCACGAAGAATACCGAGCAAAAGATGCTCAGGACCGATGTAATTATTCCCCAGACGTTCTGCTTCTTGTGAGCTGTACAACAGGACGTTGTGTAATTGTTCAGAATAGTTTACTGACATATTTTTTTCTCCTCAGTTTAATGTGACAAATATAGTGAATTAAAGTACACCTAAAAATTAAAAATTGATAATTAAGGCGATTTATAAATCTTCATTTCTTGATTTCAAAAACTGTACCGAACTAAATTTTACAAGAATATTCGGTAATTTTGTCAGTTTTACAAAAAAAATGATTTTTTTGAGTAGATTTGCAGCCGTGAAAATTCAATTTTCAATGGAATAGTTTCAAATTTCCAATTTGATTATTACAAATTGAAGATTATCATGATTTCAACTTAAAAACAATTAATTAAATAAATAGTTTATGACTGAGAAAATTTCTTCTTCGCTACGCGAATCGAAATCAGCCCGTTGGATAGTATTGGTGCTGGTATCATTTACCATGATGTGTATGTATTACCTGACGGATGCCATGGCACCCCTGCAACAGTATTTACAAACAAATCTGAAATGGAGTGCCACCGAATATGGCTTATTTACAAGCGGTTATGGTTGGTTTAATGTATTTTTATTGATGCTGGTTTTCAGTGGAATGATACTTGATAAATTAGGTACACGTTTCACCGGAGTATTGGCAATTGCCGTGATGCTTATTGGAGCAGGAATTAAATATTGGGCAATATCAGGGCATATTAATGGTACTATTACTATTGCTCTCGGTGGTTGGCAGATTTTAGGTGAGACTTCGCGGTCTGCCGTTTTTGCAGGATTGGGATTTGCCGTTTTTGGTGTGGGTTGCGAAATGTTTGGAATTTCTGCCAATAAAGCTGTGGTTAGGTGGTTTCGTGGTAAAGAAATGGCATTGGCAATTGGTCTGAACACATCTACTGGTCGTATTGGTACTGCTTTGGCCATGTTTACTCCACTCCCACTCTACAACCTGACTAAAAATGTTAGTACACCTGTTATCGTTTCCATTATTTTACTTTTAATCGGTTTATTAGTGTTTATTTTGTTTACCGTACTGGATAAACGGTTGGATCATGAAGAAACTGCTGCCGGTGTGGAAGCTGAAGAAGAATTCAAATTTGCTGACATCAAAGAAATTGGCTCAAACCGTGCATTCTGGTATATTGCCATTCTTTGCGTGTTGTTTTATTCAGCCGTATTTCCATTTATTAAATTTGCCACCAACCTGATTGTTCAAAAATTCTCAGTGAATGACACTTTTGCCGGTTATATTCCTGCTTTGCTGCCGTTTAGTGCATTGTTACTAACTCCACTCTTTGGTGGTATCTCCGATAAAAAAGGTAAAGCTGCCAGTATTATGGTTATTGGCTCTATCCTTCTGGTTTTTGTGCATATATTGTTCTCAATTCCATCGCTCAACAGTTTCCCCATTGCTATTGGGCTGGTTATGTTGCTGGGAATCGCATTCTCGTTGGTTCCTTCGGCTATGTGGCCATCGGTAGCCAAAATCATTCCTCACAGCAAGCTTGGTACTGCTTATGCCATGATTTTCTGGGTTCAAAACTGGGGATTAATGTTAGTACCATTGCTTATCGGTTCTGTACTCGACAAATACTGTATTACAGGCACACTTATCAAAATGGTGGATGGTAAAGAACAACATCTGACCCAATACAACTACACAATTCCTATGTTGATTTTCGCCTGTTTTGGTGTGTTGGCTATTATTTTCGCATTCTTGCTTAAAGCTGAGGATAAGAAAATGGGGTACGGACTGGAAAAACCAAATGTAGTAGAATAACACCGGAAGGTAGGAATTCCTATTCCAACCATAAAAAAACTAGAACGCAGAGTTTTGAATTGATTTTCAAAATTTTGCGTTTTTTTTTCCAAAACTTGAAAATAAACTTGTGAATAAACAGATTATTGTCGAAAGTTTATTCATCAGATGACTTAAAGTCATCAGATGAGTTGATTGCAATTCATCAGATGACTTAAAGTCATCAGATGAGTTGATTGCAAACAACAAACCACCTACCTACTCTTTGCAAACGAGTGGGAGAAGAATATAACTATATTTTTAAATTAATACGTAATTAAATGACTACATTTGAAAACTATTTCATCCTGAGCGAATTAAACCTTACTTTCATTTCTCAAAACTATGGAAACCAAGCCACTCAAAGCACCCAAACTCAAATCAACTACCAATAAATCCGACTTTCCCATTATTGGAATTGGTGCTTCAGCCGGTGGTTTGGAAGCATTGGAACAGTTTTTCGAAAATATGCCAGCCGATAACGGGATGGCCTTTGTGGTTATTCAGCATCTCGACCCCGACCATGTAGGTATTATGCCTGAATTACTTCAGCGAATAACAACTATGAAAGTTTTTCAGGCATCCGACAAGCTGGTTGTAAAACCAAACCATGTATATGTAATTCCTCCGAATAAAAGCATGTCCATCCTGCGGGGTACTTTGTATTTGTTTGAACCCATTGAAACCCGGGGACTACGACTTCCTATCGATTATTTTTTCAAATCGCTGGCTAATGACCAAAAGGAAAAATGCGCCGGAATTATTCTATCGGGAATGGGATCGGATGGAAGTCAGGGAATACGGAAAATTAAAGAATTGAATGGAATTGTATTGGTACAGGAACCAGGCAATGCAAAATTTGATGGAATGCCTCGAAGTGCAATGAATGCGGTTATTGTTGATGTTGTTGCTACAGCCATTGAGTTACCAAAATTATTGATTAATTGTTTGAAACATATTCCAATTGCCAGTTCTGAATCAATTACCGACATAAAAAACACAAGCAATCTCGAAAAAATTATCATATTGCTCCGCGCTCAAACCGGACATGATTTTTCGTTGTACAAGAAAAATACTATGTTTCGGCGCATTGAAAGGCGCATGAATGTGCATCAGATTGATAAAATACATAATTATGTCCGATTTCTGCAGGAAAACCCCAAAGAAACTGAAATTCTGTTCAAAGAATTATTGATTGGTGTTACCAATTTTTTTAGGGATGCACCGGTTTGGGAAAAACTGAAAACAGAAATATTCCCTCAGATGTTTACCGAATTTCCAAACGGATATGCTTTCAGGGCGTGGGTAACGGGTTGTAGTACAGGCGAAGAAGCCTATACCTTAGCCATTATTTTTAAAGAAGCGTATGAAGCCATAAAGCTTGAAAAGAATTTCAGCTTACTGATTTTTGCTTCCGATTTGGAAGTTGATGCTATTGAGCTAGCCCGAAAAGGGGAATATTCGGCCAATATTGTGACTGATGTTTCACCCGAAAGGATAAGCAATTTTTTTACAAACAATCAAAATGGTTTCAAAATAAATTCTTATATACGTGAAATGGTGGTTTTTGCAAACCAGAATGTGATAAAAGACCCGCCGTTTACTAAGCTGGATTTCCTTTCGTGCCGGAATATGCTGATTTATATGGAAGCTGAATTACAAAAAAGGTTGATGACTTTATTCCATTACAGTCTAAATCCGGGAGGTATTATGTTGCTCGGAAGTGCCGAGAATGAAAGTTCAGGGAATGGCTTTTTTACGTTACTGGATTCGAAATTGAAATTTTTTAAACGTTCCGAATTACCAATAAAACCTGAATTGTCCAATTTTCCAAGTTCATTTACTCAAAAAGGGATTACATTAACGGAAGCTCAACAAAAACCCATGAAAGAAATAGAAAATATCCAAACTCTTGCCGACAGGTTATTACTTCAACGCTTTTCACCTGCCAGTGTGTTGATAAACGATCAGGGCGACATACTTTACATTACCGGCAAAACGGGCAAATACCTTGAACCGGCTGCGGGCAAAGCCAATATGAATATATACGCTATGGCACGCGAAGGATTGAATACTCTATTGACAGGTGCTATCCGTAAATCAAAACAAAACTACGTACCCGTAGAATTGAAGAATTTAAAAGTTGGAACAAATGGAGGAACACATTATGTTGATATTACTATTCAACAAATAGAAAAGCCCGAAGCCTTGAAGGGCTCAATTATAATTGTTTTTTCGGATATACCAACTCCGGTTATTGACAAACAAACCAATAAAATAGCCGTAAAAATCACATCGGTTCATCATCAGGAACTTGAAAATGAATTGCAGCGTGTTAATGAAGAATTGCAAGGCACACGCGAAGAAATGCAAACCTCACAGGAAGAGTTGAAATCTACCAACGAAGAGCTGCAATCAACCAATGAGGAACTTCAATCGACCAATGAGGAACTGACTACTTCGAAAGAAGAAATGCAAAGTCTGAACGAGGAACTACAAACCGTAAACGTGGAACTTCAAAGCAAAATAGGTGATTTTATGTTGGCTAATAACGATATGATAAACCTGCTCAACAGTACCGACATTGCCACGCTGTTTCTGGATAAAGAATTGAATATCCGTCGGTTTACGGAACAAATATCTAAAATTGTAAATCTTCGCCCTACTGATGTCGGTCGACCGTTTACCGACCTCGTGAATAATCTCGAATATCCTGATATTGCAAGCCATGCCAAAGAAGTATTACGAACGCTTGTATTTATAGAAACTGCCATTACTACCAATTCAGGAAACTGGTTTAATGTGCGTATTATGCCATACCGCACAGTTGATGATAAAATCGACGGACTGGTTATAACATTTATAGATATTACCGTAGCCAAAAAACTGGAAATTGAATTGAATAAAACTGTTGATTTATTGCGTCAACATAATTTATATAAGCCATGAAAAAGCACGAAAAATCAGCCAATGAGGAAACACTTATCAGGCTTATAGCTGAAAATGAGCTAAAAAACAATAAGCCAATGCTGAATGATATGGCTGATTTTGATAATCTGAAGCTTATACATGAATTACAGGTTTACCAAATAGAACTGGAGATGCAGAATGAAGAACTGAAAACGGCTCATGACCAAGCCTACGAAGCTATTCAGAAATATGTAGAGTTATACGATTTTGCACCTTCAGGTTATCTTTCTCTATCGAAAGAAGGTGATATCATTGAATTGAACTTATCGGCAGCCAACATGCTGGGGAAAGAACGTATTCATTTGAAAAACACTCCTTTTGGATTTCATATTTCGCATGATTCATTAAAAGCATTTAACTTGTTGCTTAACAGGTCATTCATGTTAAATGAAAAAGAAAGTTGTGAATTACTCTTACTTCACAAAACAAGTACGATTGAAAAATTAATGTTCGTTTATGTTGAAGCAAAATTATCAAAAGACAACACTAAATGTATGATTACCATGATTGATATTTCAGAACGCAAAAAACTGGAGATTGAACTCAATAAAACTATTAAATTATTGCAAGAACAAAATTTGGGATAAAAAGACAAAAGAATCAAGAACCAAGACACAGTAGAATAAACTATTAACCTGAGTACGGGATAAGAATTTGTTCGAAAACTTTTATTCTGACTTAAAATAAGCGAAGCTAATAAGGGTATTTTTCTTGTTTAATTTAAGCTACTATGGGTTTAAAATCCTGATTTATATTGATGCTGAACCCTAAGTAGAGTGCATAAACCACCTTATTTCCCCTTATTTCTATTTAAATACTTAATATTAAAATCAAGAACAAAGACATAATGCAGGAATAAGTAATTGACCTTTATAATTTACAGATATGAAAACAGAAGAAAATGACAAATCAGAATCAATAAATCTTCGCCAACAGGCAGAAGAAGAATTGCTAAGGGCTTGTGAAAATATAATCTGAACATTTATCAATTCATTGCCTCTTAGA
>JBAXMR010000152.1:0-8300 GCA_037134195.1 Paludibacter sp.
AAAAGAAACTACTATGCGTTGCTTATATTGCTATCAGCCATTATCCGAAAAAGAACTTGATTTCCATTCTGTTTGTAGCAGAAAAATATTTGAATCAGCTACACCTCCCGAATTACCTTATGACGGAAACCAAATGAAAGAACTGGCACTTCGTGTTATACAAAGTCGTATTACACTTACAGGTGTTCAACCTAAACTTTCATTAAATCTGAGCGAAGGCGAAAATAAAAAAGAGCCCAAAAGATTTACCATAGTTGGACTTTGGGGTAACTATATACTAAAACCTCCGGCGGAGAAATATCCTCAAATGCCGGAAGTGGAAGATCTTACTATGCATTTGGCTGAAATAGCCAAAATAATGACAGTTCCACACACACTCATGCGTCTGAAATCTGGCCAGTTAGCTTATATCACAAAACGAATTGATCGGCAGGGGAAAGAGAAATTACATATGGAAGATATGTGTCAGCTTACTGAAAAACAAACAGAACACAAATACCTGGCCTCCTACGAACAGGTTGCAAAGGCAATTCTAAAATACTCAACAAACTCAGGGTTGGATTTGGTCAACTTTGCCGAGATCGTATTATTCTCATTTCTGACTGGAAATGCTGATATGCATTTGAAAAACTTTTCCTTGATTTATGATGCTCAAAACAGTCCTGTCTTATCTCCGGCTTACGATATGTTATCAACTGTCTTGGTAAATCCCAAAGATGATGAAGATTTAGCGCTTTCGCTTAATGGAAAAAAAAGAAAATTAAATAGGATAGATTTTGAGACTGCATTTGGAAATATGAAACTGGATTCAAAACAGCAGGCCAATATCTTCTCAAAAATGGGGAAAGCCAAAGGAAAATGGATTGAGTTTATAGAAATCAGTTTTTTAAGTCCTGATTTCAAAGAAAAATACATCCAACTTATAAACGAAAGATTTGACAGACTAGAATAACGAAGACTATCCAAGATCTCCGTTGTCCCTAAAATCCACTAATAAGCGGTCAGGTTTTCGCCTGATAGTTCATAACGGGCAGCTCCGCAGGGCGATCCCCGGCAGGCAAAAATCCCGTGCCAGTGAGTGCAGAGCTAAACTTGTTTAAGCTCTGCCAAGCTCAGCCGGGATTCACGAAGTAAATCCTCACCCTTTCTCGCCAGCTCATTTAGCCTGACGGTCACTGAGCTTGTCGAAGTGCAGGGCTTGCACAGTCTTTTTGCCTGCATCCCCACAATCAACCCTTCTGTTGTTTTTTCTGTCACACTTTTTGCATAAGTGAGTGCTGAGCTGAACTTGTTCAAGCTATGCCGAGTGTTGCAAAATATCACGAAGTAATTTTTGCAGTACCCCCTTCCCAAGGGGCTGGGGGTTGCAAAAAAGCAGTTTGAACGGAGATTTATCCCGGTCTAAAGCGGGACTGCCACCACCTTGCTGCACTTGCGCCAGAAAAAAACAACTCAACCTTTTCGGCGAGTGAATGCAGAGTCAAAATGAAATTTTGAACTCTGATGAACAGAGAAAGGGTATATGTAATCAAAGCTTATAATCACTTTACATTATGTATGATATTAAACATTATTTCTTTAATCCAAATTATTTACAACAGGAATCAAACTAATTCTTTAAATCTCATTCTGTACTCTTTTGGGGTAACATCGGTGATTAGTTTGAATTGTTTATTAAAATGACTCAGGTTATTGAACCCACTATCGATAGCGACATCTAATACACTTAGATTTTTGTCCATGAGGAGATTACATGCAAATTCAATTTTTAACTGATTTAAATACTCAAATAACGTAATGCCAACTTGCATCTTAAAAAATCGACACAACGAACCTTCAGCCATGTTGACTAAAGATGCAATTTGTTTTAAATCAATTGATTCCCGATAATTATTCATAAAGTAATCGTGAATAGTTTGTATCCGCTTATTTTTAGAATGAAATCGTTTTGTAATATATTCTTTTGTTGCGAGAGGAATAAAGTTTCTACTTTGACCAATGATGTCCATTAACTTGAAAAACTGCAGAAAGCGTTCAAAGTTATTCAGATAGGGCAACTGAAGCATAATTTCGCTGACAACGTTAAGTGTTTCGCCGGTAATTCGGATTCCTCTTTCCGATAAGTTCAAAGCATTTGCTACGTTTTTAAATTCAGGTAATACAAGTAGTTCTAAACTAAGAGCTTCGGATGGAAATTGTAAAAAAACCATTTCCAACATACGTTTATTGGGCGTTTGCTGATTCTTGTCAACTATCCAGGTATGAGGTAAGTTTCGACCGATAAACACTAAATCGCCTGGCTGAAATTCTTCAATTGAATCAGCCACAATGCGTTTTCCAGTACCTTCAGTAATGAAACTAATTTCATAATAATCATGGTAATGCCAGGAACTTTTATCCAGATTATCCTGAAAAATACCGATTGAGAAGGAGGCGTTTTCTTGTAAAACGATTTTCTCAAATAAAGCAGACATATATCAAATTGGATATTAAAAGGTGTTTTATAAACAAAATCATTCAAATATGTGAATATAGAACCAAAAGTAGTGAAAATAGTTGTAAACACAAAAAGAAATTGTCTATATATTTGCACGGTTGAAACATCATTACAAACTATCAATTCAAATCTAATTAAAGAATAACACATGAACGAATTATTAGAAAAACTTCACGAAGTTGTAGAATTAGGAAAAGCAGATTCGAAATCACCATTTCCACCCCAATTAAAAGGTCAGGATGGTGCATCTGAGATTACAACTAAAGCTTTAGAGGCAGGTGTTACACCTCAGGAAATTCTGGAACAAGCTTTAATTCCAGCAATGGATGTTGTTGGAAAAAAATTCTCAGAGAATAAGATTTTTGTACCTCAAATGTTGATGTCAGCCCGTGCTATGGGTGCAGCAATGGTTCAACTCAAACCTTTTTTTGCTTCAGGTGAAATTAAGACTAAAGGTACATTTATTATAGGTACCGTAAAAGGTGACTTGCACGATATTGGTAAAAATCTGGTAGCCATGATGGTTGAAGGCTCTGGCTGGTCTGTTGTTGACTTGGGTGTTGATGTTCCTTCCGAAAGATACATACAAGCAGCGAAAGAACATCCGGGTGCAATTTTGGCATTATCGGCATTGTTGACTACCACTATGGTGAATATGGGACAGATTGTTGCCGATATTAAAGCAGCTTCACCAGAAACATTTATATTTATTGGTGGTGCGCCGGTAAACAATGAGTTCTGTAAAAAGATTGGTGCTGATGCTTACACGCCAGACCCACAAGGAGTTGTTGAGTATCTGAACAAGATGGCTTCCTAAGTCAAAATTCTTACATTTTTGATATTAATATTCATACTTACCCCGATTTCGTGGTATGTAAGTATTCTATTATCTAAAATAAACGAAATTTAATTTCCGTTAAACATTAAAAATCAACAATATGAAGTACAAAAGTTTGATTATCAACAATCCCGAAGATTTGATGTTCGGGAAGGCACCAAAACCTGTAAAAACCCGTCGTGGACTGGAAATAGGTGGCGGACAAGTGTATGCTGAACTTAATTTCACCCTTCCGGTAATGAGTATTAATGATAATACGCTGACCGAAGTGTATACACATTATCGCGAAATTGCCGAAGGAGCTCTCGAAAGAGCGTTGCATCTCGAATCGAAAGGTGTAGTGTTGGAATTGGAAACTTTATTGGAAATGACCAAAACGCCAAGTATCGGTGTGGAAATCACGAAAATAATGAACGAAGTGTGTGAAAAGTATTATCAAAATCACGGCTTGAAATCAGAAATTCGCTTAACACCTAACGATTTACGTGAATTTGAACGTCCGGCTCGTCAACGCAGTTCGCAATACCTGGAACCCATGTTTGAGCTTTTTGAAAAAGGAGCTTTGGCAGGAGGTGATTTACTTTCCATCGAAAGTACAGGAGGTAAAGAAGTGTCGGATGATGCACTGATGAATTGCGACATTAAAACAGTTATGTTTGCTTTATCAGTGCTTGGAGTGCGTGATATGCAGTTTTTGTGGAAAAAAATTGTGGATGTAGCCAACAAAAACGGTAAAATTGCTGCCGGTGATTCAGCTTGCGGCTTTGCAAATACAGCTATGGTTTTGGCCGAGAAAAAATACATTCCTAAAGTATTTGCTACTTTGGTACGTGTTATTTCTGTGGTTCGTTCTATTGTAGCTATGGAAGAAGGTGCAGTTGGACCGGATAAAGATTGTGGTTATGAAGGACCATTCCTGAAAGCCATTACCGGAATTCCGATTTCGATGGAAGGAAAAACAGCTGCTTGTGCACACCTGAGCCCGATTGGGAACATTGCTTCCGCTTGTGCCGATTTATGGAGCAACGAGTCTGTTCAGAATATTAAACTGCTGTCAGGAATGGCTCCAACAGCCTATATGGAGCAACTTGAATACGATGCCCGTTTGATGAATGAGGCTCTTCGTGCAGGAAAATTGCATTGTAGTGTACTGCAACAATTGTTGGTTTCGTCGGATATTTACACCGATCCACAAGCTTTAATTTTAGCTCCTGAAAATGTAATCCGCATTTCGCGCGAATTGATTAAAGGTGATTCGTATGTTGCCAATGCCCGCAACGGTGCTCTGGTAACTATCGACATTATTGAAGAGGCTGTTGCATCGGGGAAATTGATGCTTTCGGAGATGGAAATTAGCTACCTGCCTTATATGCGTGAAGAATTGGAGAGCATACCTGAAAACGAAAGTGATTTTGTGGAAATGATGCTGCCATTGGTGGATCAAAGCAAATTTACACTAGCTGAATACGGTTTATAAGAAAAAACAACCCCTAGCCCCTAAAGGGGAAGTATATTAAAATTTATATTTTATTGTATTTTTATCTGATAATAAACGCCTTACGTGATAAATGTGAGGCGTTTTAATTTGCCTACATTACACAAACGTTACACAAAAGATGGTATTTATTTACAAACAGGTACAAAGATATAACATTTGAGGGGAATATGTCATATGTATTCAGCTAAAAACTGACTAGATAGTTTCCATCTATTTGCTCCGACAATATTACAAAAATCTTTCCAAATTTCAATAGTCATTTTATAAGCCCTTGTGATTTCATCACCAGGGCTTGTTTTATAGCATCAAATAGCATCTTTTAGCGTTATTCATGCATTTATTCCACAGTTGATTGACTTGTACATTTACAAGAAAAAATCAACTGTATGAAAAAAGTATTCTTTAAACTCCCCGCATGGTGGAAAGCCGATACTCCGGCTTTTGCCCGTTTTTTCCAAATCGTTTCCAGTGCCATAGCTGCATTGCCTTTGTATTACGCTTCACTCCCTGAAGAGTTCAAATCAGCTATTCCAACTTCTTATCTTAAGCACATTGCCATTGCCGGTGGTTTATGCGTGTTTATTCTTCAATTCTTTAATAAGAAACAATCATGACTAAACTAGGCAAATACTTCTCGTTGGAAGAATTGACAGTAACCCATGAGAATCTGAACAACACCCCCGGGCCGTTACAAATTCAAAAACTGAAAGAGCTGGTCAAAAACATTCTTGATCCACTCAGGGAATTGATTGACGAGCCGATAGCAGTCAATTCCGGTTACAGAACATTAGCGGTAAACAAAGCCATTGGTGGGGCACAAAAACCTATTAGTCAGCATACCAAAGGTGAAGCTGCGGACATTGAATGTATTGATAATGCAAAGCTATTTCAAACCATTCGTGAGCATTTTCAGTTCGACCAGTTGATTTGGGAGAAAGGAAACGATTATCAACCCGACTGGGTACATGTAAGCTTTAAATGCAAAGGCAACCGCAACCAGATACTCAAATATAAAAACGGAGAATATATACAACTATGAAAAATACAATCGCCTTATTCAAAAAGTATTTCCTGGTAATAGTTGCGGTTTTGATTTGTGGATTCTCAGTATTTCAGAAATGCGATTCAAAGCTAAATACACTGCAACCGGTAACCGTTGACCAGAGCAACATAAACAAGTCAAAAGAAGATAGTTTAAAGACAGTCAGAGCCAACATCCTACTGAATCGGAAAGATAGTATTATTCAAATTTTGAATTCAAAATTAGCCAAAGAAAAAGCCAATACCGCAACCCTAAAAGCTGAAGCCAGCAAACTACATAAACTTAATGACACAATTCAATCCCGATTCGAAAAAGACAAGGATCTGAACACTTGCGAAGATCTTGTCCGGGGTTTGAAGTTTGAAATAATTGAAAAGGACAATGTTATTGAAAGTCTCGATTCCGAAATAGACAACTACTCCTGTGAGGTGGAAGAACTGGCGGAAAAAGTGGATATTCAAAAAGGTATTATCGAAAGCAAACAAGAATTGATTGCTTGTAAAGATTCAACAATAAACTTCTACAAAACTCAAAACAAGAAAACTGATTACTGGAACAATGTCAAAATCAAAGTAACCGGAGTAATCATATTTATTGAAACTATTGGGTTGCTACTCAAATAGATTTATTGTATTAGTTCGATAGCATTGAAAAGCATCAATTAGCATTATTTATGCATTTATAACACAGACTGTTAATCAGTATTTTTACTGAAAATTATTAGTACAAACAATTAAAAACTTACAACCATGGCTAAACAATTAGGACATGTAAAGTACAAAGGTACAATCGGCGAGATTCGCCATTTCAGAATTAAAGGTTTAAACGGCCATTATGCCTGATTAAACGGAGGTGCAACAGCTGAGCAGATTAAAAACGATGCCGGTTTTGTTCGTACACGTGAAAATATGAATGAGTTTGCAGCATGTGCCCGTGCCGGAAAATCAGTTCGTGTTGGTTTAAGTATGTTGATGAAGCAAATGAGTGATGCACGTCTGACCGGTCGACTTACTGCTATCATGAAAAAAATCAATCTGGAAGATCAGTCAGAAGCTCGTGGTTACCGCGCTATCCTGATATCCACTCAAAGCAAATACTTGCTGGGATTGAATTTCAATAAAGATTTTTGTTTCGACAGTTCATTTATTGCTCCATTGGCATTGACCAACAATGAAGCCCGAAACAGCTCGACCCTGACAGTTCCGGCTTTCAATCCGGCAAAATCAGTGATTGCTCCAAATGGTGCCACTCACTTCCGTTTGATTAATGCCGTTTCAGTTATTTCGGATTTTGCATTTAATGCTACTACCGGAGTTTATGAGCCGATTCAACCCGAACTGAATGAAACGTCAAATGTAGCTTATTCAGCTTACCTGGATTTAAAAACAGACATTGCTGCTCCGACAGTTCTTGCCAGTGCTCTTCCGGGAGATCCTGAAATGACCGACGATGTAACAGTATTGAACTCTGTTGGTATTGAGTTCTATCAAAAAGCAGGTAACGATTATTACTTGTTGAATGCTGGTCACGCATTGAAGATTCAAAGCACATTCTAGGAGTAGAAAAAGAATGTTAGCGACCTTAAAAGGGTGTTCCGATGGAACACTCTTTTTTTATGCCTTAATGCTTAGGGTGCATATCTAATAAATGCCGATATAGGGCTTATATTGCACTTATATAGGGCTTGTATAGGGTTTATGTATGAATTAGCCTTTTATTATTTGCAGCCATCACACGAAAAACGGGAAATAACTTTTGGGGCCGTCCCATCGAGCCCGAAAAAAGTTATTCTCGTTTTTCGCCAATACTAACCAAAGCAAGCTGGCAGCATCTATGAAAGGTACTTATAAAACAGCATCCGCCTGGCTTTAGAAATTAAAAGCAGATTTTGTCTGTAGTTTTTTTCCAGAGCTTCCAAACTGCGGAGAGTAGAAACTGCTTTTTCAAAATGAGCCGGATTATCATTGGCTTTATTTAAACCATCCGAAAGGCAGGATTTTACATCCCTGAGAATGACAAAGGGAATAACCGAACCACGCAAAAAGGGATAAAAGGCTTTTGACTGCCACAAGCTATACGATAGCCAATAGGTTTTTTCTTTTTCTTCTTCGCATTGAAACTGAATAACAAAGCAATTAGGACAGGGAACTGCAAGCGGTTTTCCGCTGTTATTTCCTTTGTTTAAAATGAAGAAATGAGGCATTGAATACACAACGCCCGAACGATGAGATTTGATACTAAAAGTGCTCATAAACTGGAGGATTAAAGGATTAAAAACTAAAAGCAGCTGCTGCGCCCGTAAATAATTTTTACCCCCAGAAAAGAGAAAGAAAAAAAGAAGAAGAAAAAAAAGAAAAATATAGCCATCTTATTAGGCGGACGGATTGGGCTGTCAAGGTTTTTCTGCCAAAATACGACCTGAGCG
>JBAXMR010000153.1:0-8161 GCA_037134195.1 Paludibacter sp.
AGCCACCAACTGTGAGGTTGTCAGGCAATGCGGTGATTCCTGTGCCACGTAAGTAGAGATAGCCACCAACTGTGAGGTTGTCAGGCAATGCGGTGATTCCTGTGCCACGTAAGTAGAGATAGCCACCAACTGTGAGGTTGTCAGGCAATGCGGTGATTCCTGTGCCACGTAAGTAGAGAGAGCCACCATAATAAAACTTACCTTCTTTAATTTCGATTCTAACCCCTAAGAGTTTTTCAACCGATTCTTTTGTTTCATTCTTTTTCATCTGCTACTATTTTATATGTTTATAAATTAATTACCCTGTAAAGTTAGCATAAGTGTGTGTAATGCACACACTTATGAAGTTAATAATACTTAAACGATAGTAAGTTTTTCTACCGAACTATTTACAACCAAATTAATAACCTGAGAATCCATTTTCGGAATTTCGGTCACTCCCTCACGGTTATCTATCCATATAGGAGCGTATTTGTCGTAAAACTTTGATAATGTTTTGATAATGTCCAAACCACAATAATACTGCAGTGCATTATTCTGAGTAGTGTATGGAACTCCGTCGATAACAGCTTCGCAAGTTGGAATAACCTGACCGTCAACCTGAGTATGAAACAACTTGAAAGTTGTAACCTCAAACATCTTATTAATCCGGCTTTCATACTCACTGTTTTTCTTGAATTCAAATTCTTTGAGCGTGAATTCCTTCTTTTCAAGTCCTGCAAGTTCCTGATTCAAAGTTTTGAACTGCCCTTCGAGTTGTTCGATTCGGACGTTTGTATTTTCAACAACCGATTTCAAAGCAATTTTCGATTTCAATTCATCAATTTCGGACTGAATAGCTTTTCTCTGTGAGCTTAAAACTTCCGTACTGGTAGTAGTTGTTTCTGATTGAAGAGAAACTTTCAATACGTTGATTTTTTCAGCTATTTCATCCTGTCTTGGAGTTAGTAATGTAGGATAAGAAACTTTTTCAAGCTCTTCTTTCAAAGCATCCATTTTGGTACCGAGAAACATTTCAGAATCTTTGGGTTCGGAAACTGATTTCAATTCGTTTTCAATTTCAGTCAACCGGGAACTCACAGCAAATCCTTGTTTTTTATTTTCATCGATTCGCTTTGCCTTGTCGTTATTGAAATTCTCAGTCAGTTTTGCTTGCTTTGCTTCAATGTCCTGAATTTCCAATAATCGCTGACAAGTAGGACACGTAAATTCACCATCTGAGAAAACAAGCGTTTCGGCTGATATGGAACGGTATTGCTCCCTGAGAGAATTAAGCAACAGCGTTTTATCTGATTTCTCTTTTTCAAGAGCTTCAATCTTTTGCTTTGCAATACGTTCAGCATTTTCTCCTTCACGGTTTTTGTGTTCCAGTTCGGTTATTTTGGTTTTAACCGCAAATATATCATCCTGCTGTTTCTTTTGCTTGTCAAAAGCAATCTGACGATATTCTCTGTCAAGCTCGTTTATTTGCTCCTGAATTTTCATTCTTTCAGCGTTTGCACTTTCTGAACGTTTGGAAACATCCGAAATCTGAGCTTCAATACCTTCCAGTTCTTTTGTTTTTTCCTCAATCGTTTTATTGATAGCATCCAAATCAGGAATTTCAGGCATAGTACGTTTCAGTTCGTCGATTCGTGGTTCAATACCTTCCAGTTCGTCTTTCAATCTTCGCTTCTTTGCAAACAACTCTTTTCGGTACGATTCAAACGAAACTCCGGTTATTTCAAGCAACAAATCAATAAAAGCCTGATTGGTTCCTGCCACCTGCTCGTTGGTAATCTCTCCGGCCATAGTGAACAAAATAGAACGCTGCTCGTCTTTGCTCAGGGTTGGGAAATAGTGAGGGTTCGTTATCGACTTGAAAACCGTTTCGTTGCACCAACTCACAACCAGTGCATTGTACTCAGTCATTGTCACTTTCACGTCGTTGATATACGCCAAGGTTTCATTACCTTTGAAAACTTCTTCCGCTTCTCCTTTTGGTTTTACCCAATTTTCAGCGTAAACACGTCTCAGATAAACTGTTTGTTTATCATCAATAACAATAACCGCTTCAACTTCACACGAAGCTTTTGGACTTGTTTTTCCTGATTTATCCCACGTTTTTAAATGGTAGTCAGAACGACCCAAGTGATCTTTACCGAACAAACACCAAACAAAGCTATCAAACAGAGTTGTTTTGCCTGTTCCATTTGCTCCGTGAATGAAAGTTTCAATTTCGGATAACTCAAAACTTTCAGATTTTACTCCTTTGAAATTGCGGAGTGTCAAATTCTTTAATACTATTTTCATACTGTTACTTTTACGCCTTTCGGCTGATTATTTTTTGTTTTTTCTAACAAACCGACCATTTTCACCTTGTTTCGGTTTGTACCTGTTAACCTCGATTAGAGCTAAATCCAACCGCATTTTCAACGTTTCGTTTTCTGCTGAAAGACTTTGACCTGCAGAAATTAATCTGCTCTTACTTGCTTTGAGTTCCGCAAGTTCACTTTTCTTAATAATTGTGAGTCCTAACATACTACTTAATTTTATTGATTAATACTTTATCTAAATCACTTTTTCTAAATCTCAGAATTCCACCTTTTTTGATACAAGGTACATAATCCTCTTTCCATCGTAAAATGGTTGAACGACTTACTTTCAGATACTCATAAGCTTCTTTCGTGCTCATGTAAACCTCTTCGGGTACTGACTCTTGTGGTTTTGGCTGAATTGACTGAAATAACTCCGTAAATTCGGAAACGGTCAATTGCCATAGTGGGGTATTCGGGTCAACCATGACTGTAGGCTCTTAATTCGTTTGCGTTTTGCTCAACAGTCTGCAGTAAATTTTCGTAATCCCGAAGGGTGAACGTTTCGTCTTGAAGACACATTAATTCAATGACCTTATCGCCTTTGAATGTTTTTACAGTTCCTTTGTTACAATCGACTATAACTGTGAAATCGTCGATTTTCTGTGTCCAGCTCCTGTTAGCTGTGTCGTGCTCAATGCTTAGATTAAATACTTTTTCTTTTTCCATTTTCTGCTACTTAAATAAATTGTTAATATGTGCATAATCAATAAACTCTTCGAGTGAATGTAATTTCATTTTTCTCAAAGAATTCTTTCTGTGATTGCTAACTGTGTGGATTGACAGGAACAATTTCTCTGCGATAGTCTCAGTTTTGAATCTCTTGAAATAGTAACTCATAACTTCATGCTCTCTTTCTGATAGACTGCTTTCAAATCGTGGCTGACAAATAATCTTAAACCACTTGCATTCTGCAATCAACGGACATTTTACCATCTCGAAATTGTAATTGCCAAATTCGTCAATATCCGGCTGTCTGTCGCTTTCTCCAAAACAACAATTGATAATTCTTCGGGCACGAACAAAATTGAATCTCGATTTATTCAAAGAACAACTTTTATACTCCGACTCCAATGCAGCGTATTGCTCAGGATAAAACGTTTTACTCGCTTCGAGGATATTTTCAATAATAGCACTATCTTTTGGTGTCAACTCTTTTACAACTTGCTCACCAATAACGTGATACATTGCTTCACCTGTCATGTGGTCTGTGCTGTACTCAATCATACTTCCTCACTATCTTCGGAAAATAACATTTCTTCCGGTATTCCGGTAACTGTTGAAATAACCTTCACGTGTTCAGGATTTGCAGGTTTTGTTTTTCCCTTCACCCACAATCTAACAGTAGGTTCACCAACTTCGCATTTTTCAGCGATTTCTCTAATAAAATCAGTTTTCGGAGCTATCTGCTCAGGTAAGTTTTGATAATAGCCTTGCAAGTTCATTTTTCTCAATTTTTGTGTTAATAGTGTTTGTAATACGAACACTTGTTGTATTTTTGTGCATTATAGTTTTGTATTACACTGTAAAAGTATAAATAATTATTGATATATAGCCTATATATAGCCTATATACTCAATATATTAATATATATTAACCTATGACATCTTCCGAATTAAAAAAATTAAGGATTAAGGAGGGGTTGAAACAATCTGATATTGCTTTAATACTGGGTATAAAGCAATCATACGTTTCAGATATGGAGCAAAACAAGAAACCAATATCTAAAGAAGTTATAAAAAAATTAAACAATCATTTCGGACTAACTTACTCAGAAACAGAACACCAACAAACATTTGTCTCAGAACCATTTCAACAAAATATCGCACCAACTAATATCGAAACTGCTTTTGACATAATGAGAAAACAAGCCGATAGCCTTGCGACAAAAGACGAGCAGATAAACCGATTAATCACACTTCTTGAAAACCAATTAAATAAATAATACTATGGACTTCAAAGACTTAATCAAACAACTTTCTGAAAGAATTGAAAAACTCAAAGGAAACATTGAAACCGAAGAGGCAACAAAGAACGCTTTTGTAATGCCGTTTCTTCAAGCTTTAGGATATGACGTTTTTAATCCACTTGAAATAATGCCGGAATATACCTGCGACATTGGAATAAAAAAAGGTGAGAAAATAGACTATGCAATTTTCAAAGATGGAAGTCCGATAATTTTAATTGAATGCAAACATTGTACCCAAAACCTCGATTTACACGATGGACAACTACTCAGATATTTCCACGTTTCAAAAGCAAAATTCAGCATACTGACAAACGGTATCATTTATCGTTTTTATACTGATCTGGACAATAAAAACGTAATGGATAGTAAGCCATTCCTTGAAATTAATCTGAGCAACATTTCAGATACTGAAATTGAGCAAATTAAGCAATTCCACAAATCATATTTCAACGAAAGCAGTATTTTAAGTATTGCAAGCGAACTTCGTTTAGCAACTGACATCAAATCAATTCTTAAACGTGAATTCTCAACGCCAACTCCTGAATTCGTAAAATTCTTTATTCGGGAAACAAACGACGGAAAATTTGCCTCAAAACAAATTGAACAATATACTCCGATATTAAAAAAGTCAATTCAAAGCCATATCAACGAAATAATATCTGACCGTCTGAATGTAGCGATTGAAACACAAAACATAAAACCCAATCCAATAAAAACCGAATTACCCTTGGGGGTTGTAGCTATCTCAGAAGATGGAAAAATAATCACAACGCAAGAGGAAATCGATTCTTACATTATCATAAAAAACATTCTCAGAAAGGAAATCGACATTTCAAGAATATCATACATGGACTATCAGAGTTACTTCGTAATTTTGCTCGATAATTCTTCAAAATGGATATGCAGACTATATTTCAAAACCAGTAAATCAATTTCATTCCCTGCAGAAAATAAAACCGAAGAAAAAATTCAACTTCAATCTATTGAAGACATTTACTCTATATCGGACAAAATAATTGAAGTTGCTAAAAAACTCAAATAGTGCTCATGAAAAAAATTCTTCAAATACTATTTATTCTTCTTTGCTCTTGTACCTCAAACGACCCGGTACAAAATCAAACTAAACTATCTGGAAAATTTTTCACCTCAATTCAAGATATTGACAAAAGCCTATCTTATCATCATGGATATAAATTTATATCTGAGAACAAAGCAATTTTCTTCGTTTACTATTATCAACCAAAAACAGTAATTACTTCAACATTATCATTTCCAGAAAAATACTCTCTGTATTCAAAATCATTTGTTGACTACACTCACGACAATAAAACGCTAACTATCACAAATCAACCGAATTACTCAAACATGAAATGTGAACTTTACGATTCTACCTTAATAAGTATTCCAATCTCTAAACTATCACTTTTGAGTGTGGATAAAAACAGTACTGAATGGAAATTTATAACCGATAGCATAAATTAAACCTATGACAAAAGAACAACTTGAAAAGCTACTCCTATTATACAAGGAAGCGATAAAAAACAATCTTTCATCAATTAACTTTGCTTACGAAATAAGGGAAGCAAGGATTGACTTAGACCGCTCTTTTGTTCAGGAAGGAAAAGAGAATGAAAACTTAGGCCAGTATCTCGAAGAGTTATTAATTTTAGAAAACCTCAAACATGAATAATCCTGAAAGTATTAAGATAATCAACAGATTTTATCAGGCTATAGACACCATTGTATCAATGAAATTAATCCGTGGAAAAAAAACTTTCACAGACCGATACAACATTGACAGACGTAGGTTTATACTTGTAAGCAGAACGCCTGAAAGCGACTCTTTCCAACTTGTGTGGATTACTTATCTGGTAAAAGATTTCGGAGTTTCTGCTCAGTGGATTATGACCGGAAACGGTGAAATGTTTGTTGCTGATAAATTCAACAAAGAATCACAAAAGTAGGTTGACTAAATCTATTTTCATTTCATCGTCAATATCACGGTACCGGGCAAAAGCTTTGCTTCCGTTTCTATGGCCGGAAAGCGAACCTACTAAATTTGGGTCCTTGACTTGTTTATAAAGATTTCCAATAAAACACCGCCTTGCTAAGTGTGATGATGCAATTTCGTTCAGTGGTCTTTTTTCTTCCTCTCTTGTTGTGGGGTTTAAAACTGTTACCATCCGATTCAATTGAGCAAAACCAAAAATCAACTTTATATCCTCGTTGTACTTTTGCTCAGAACTGAACGGCATCAACGACTCACGACTTGAATCTTTGTATCGTTCAATAATTTCCAACGCATTGGAGTTTAGTGGAACTCTCACTGTAATCGGATTGCCGTCTTTTGTTTTTCCTGCAATATACTCAATAGCCCCATTGATTATATTCGACATTTTCATTTTGAAATAATCGCCAACCCGGCACCCGATAAGACACTGTAAAACAAAAATATCCCGCTGAACGGCTAACTGTGGAACTGATTTCATATTCTTAGCGTACAACTGATTTCGTTCAGCAACAGTGATATAATAAGGAGTTCCGTAAACACACTCACCAATCGGAAACTTATTGAATGGATTTATATCAATCTTTTCATTTTCGACAAGCCAGATGAAAAATGTCCTTAGCTTACCAAACATATCATTCAGCGTATTTTGACCACGTTGTTTAGGAACTCTCGACTCTTTTATGATTTCGTAAATGTCAGGGTACTTCTCGAAAACTTCAGGCTCCGACTTGAAAAAACTCTCAATATCCAATAATAGGTTTTCATCAAATTTATCATAATCCAATAAAAACGAACTGTCTGATTTTTGCTTGTATAACTCATATCGCTTTAGTGATCTGAAAACAACCTTAACCGCACGAAGTCTTCCTGCAGATAATTTTCTTTTATGAATATAATCATCAAATAAATCAAAGAAACCTTGTTTGGTTGAAATGTATTTTTCGGGAAAGTGGAACTTGTCAATAACGGTAGATAACCAACTTTTGTCTATCGCTGTTCTATCGGATTGTTCGTATTGGGTAAGTATATGATTTTTCAGTGATTCGAGCTTAGAAGTCAAAAGAATGAGTTGTTTTCTTTCTTCCGTTTCAATTTTTGGAATAGAAATTTCATTTTTCTTTGTCCACCTATTCTCAGAAATGAATAAACCGGACTTAACTCTGTATCTTTGCGACTGACTTGCTGAGAAACGAATTAAAATCTCCGAATTTCCTTTCTCATTTGACTTTTCGGATAAACTTAATGTGATAGTTGCCATAAACTGCTACTTTAATGGTTTCGTGGACAAAGATAGTATTTTTGTCCACGAATTGTCCACCAAGTATGAAACTAATTAAATACTACTGATACTTATTAAATCTATTTTCGTACTTTTGCACCACATACACAGTGTTTTGACACTTTCACAATATCAATTAAATTCAGTGAATTTTATCCCTCAGTCCCCTCCTGGGTCACTCCTGATAATCAAGTAATTAAAGCGATTGTAAGTTAAATACAGTCGCTTTTTTTGTGCAGAAAAAACACGAAAAACACGAAAAAGTGTGCAAATCTATCCGATTAGTTTACAAATAGTTTACAAATTCTTAAATTTGACAGTATTATCAACTTCGAATCGTGTATTCGCAATTTTAAAAGTAATGGCTTTGCTCAGGTGTATATTCGTGCAATTAAGGTCAAGGAGGTACAATATATTTCAACTCCTTATGCAGTAACCAGCAGTCAGGTAGAAAAAAATAAAGTGACAGATTATGGCATTATAGCTGAAGTAGCGGCTCACCCGTAAAAGTTGTGGAGAAAATAAAAATTAATAATTTTGCAATTGAA
>JBAXMR010000154.1:0-7963 GCA_037134195.1 Paludibacter sp.
TCAGTTATGCAACCTTTTTTTCTCTTTTCTTATCCCGAACTCAGGTTATTAATATAATACCACCTGAAACTGCCTTTATTCACAAACCCAATGTATCGTTCTACTTCGTCCATTTTCAAAAAGAAATCATTTTTTTTAATTGATTTCAACTGAAGCAAAGGTTCAAAAATAGCCCAATCATCGTCTGATATCGGGGTAATGGCATTAACTACCTGTCGTAATTGCTTAAACATAATCACAACTTAACAAATTAATTATTAAAGCATTGCTTCAATTTTATTTTCCAGTTTGATTAAATCCTTGGTAAAATTTCGGATGCCTTCAGCGAGTTTTTCGGTTGCCATTGCATCTTCATTCATCATCCAGCGGAAGGTTTTTTCGTCCATGTGAATCCGTTTAATATCGATATTTTTAGATGTTTCAGGCACTAATTTCTTTTCCAGAATTCCTTCCGTGCTTTCAAGTTCTTTGAGCAACGACGGCGCAATAGTTAGTGCATCACAACCTGCCAATTCAATGATTTCGCCAATATTTCGGAAGCTTGCTCCCATTACGATGGTGTCATAGCCAAATTTCTTGTAGTAATTATAAATCTGTCCTACCGACAATACGCCGGGATCTTCTGTTGCTGGAATTTCCGAAACGCCACGGTCTTTTTTGTGCCAATCAAGTATGCGACCTACAAACGGTGAAATCAACGTCACATTAGCCTCAGCACAACGAACAGCCTGTGCCATAGAGAACAAAAGTGTAAGATTTCCGTGAATTCCTTCTTTCTCCAGTTGCTCCGAAGCGCAAATTCCCTCCCATGTTGAAGCCACTTTTATCAAAATCCGTTCACGCGAAATGCCATTGGCTTCATACAATGCAATCAACTCACGCGCTTTGGCAATGGTAGCTTCGGTGTCGAATGATAGTCGCGCATCTACTTCAGTAGAAGCACGTCCGGGAACGATTTTCAGTATTTCCAACCCGAAATTCACTGCCAGTTTATCCATTGCATTACTCAACTGAACGGCTTTATCTCCCGAAATTCCTTTGGCGTATGCAATGGCATCGTCAATAAGCCAGGCATATTTTGGGTCTTGTGAAGCAGCATAAATTAATGACGGATTTGTAGTTGCATCGGCTGGTTTGTAAGCATCAATGGATTGAAAATCACCGGTATCGGCCACCACTTTGGTGTAAGTTTTGAGTTGTTCGAGCAAATTCAT
The DNA here is from genome assembly GCA_037134195.1 of Paludibacter sp. Taxonomy (GTDB): domain Bacteria; phylum Bacteroidota; class Bacteroidia; order Bacteroidales; family Paludibacteraceae; genus Paludibacter. The sequence continues at coordinate 1,215 of JBAXMR010000154.1, forward strand.
AATACAATTTTTAAAGGGTTATTAGATACTATTTTAAATTCGTTATTTGTCGGGAGTATTGACCATCCAGATTGAGAAAACATTAATATAATCCCAAAATGATTGAATTAGATGTTCAGGGGCGTTGGTTTCAAGCAATGCCTGTTTGTAACAAGTAAGCCACACGGTTCGACCTGCATAGGTGATGGTAAATGGGTTGTGACGTTTAGCAAGCAAGGGTTGTCCCTGATTTTTATTGTAATGCTCCGGACCACCCAGTATTTGAATCATAAAATCGGATGAACGAAGTTTCGCTTTCTCAAATTCAGCATCCTCGCTCGGAAAAAGCTTCTTAATCGGACTTTGGCGCATCAAATCGTAATGGCGGCTAACCATAGCACGAATACCATCTTCGCCTAAAAACTGCAAAAACTCTTTATTTGGGCGGGTTACGGCAGGTCGTTCACCAAATTGATAGGTATTAATCTGTAAATCCATTGAATAGTTTTATTTACTAAACTAACTGATTTCAAGGCAGTTTTGTTCGGAATAGATGAAATAATAAATTATTCGGACAGTATTATTTTTGAATTGTAAACCAATTTATTTTGATTAATAAGTTGCAAAAAATAAATGCCACGGGTAATGTTTTGGCAATCCAGATTGATTTTCCGGTCTATGATTTTCTGCTTAAGAACTATTCGTCCTGAAATATCAACTAATTTTAAATCAGCATTTTCTTCGGTAAGTTCTATCGTGAAAAAATGATTGGCAGGATTGGGATAAACTTTTACATTATACGGGGTTAATTCCATTACGCCGGTTGAACTGACTTGTTTACCACGGGCAATCAGTTTTGCATTGGCATTCTGAATATTCTGGCTCAACGAACTGTCATCAATATCAATTCCATAAATTTCGAGGTAACGTATTCCAAAATTCAATGCTTTATTTACCGCCGAATCCATTACTTCCTGTTTGGTGTTCGGCACAATTCCGCAGGTGTTCATGCGTGCCGGACCGTCCTGCACCGACCATATCATTTGAGCACCGGTTCGGTCGGGATTAATTTTCAAAATATTCCACTGATTACCGTTTTGTGGTGGATAAAGTGTACATCCTGCAATATCTTCACGCCACAATCCGAAGCGATCGGGATAAGTTGAGATTCCATAATTGGTATAAAGTGTTGCCAGATAATTGGGCGTCCGTCCGGTAGCTTTGAACTCAAAACTCACATAATCTACCGAACACCAGAGTGGCGTTTTTGGGAAATGAACCATATAAAAATCAATAACCGGAATCATCTTTATAGCAACCGAATCGGCATTATACGGAAAAGCTTTCCAAAATGCAGCTTTCGTTTTGAGGGTGGTGTCAATCAGCACAGTATCCGGCATATTACGCGAAATCTGTCCCCCAATGGCATTTACATAGCTAACTGTGCTGTCGTTGGCATATTTTAATGCCAATTGCTGTATAAAATTCTTTACACGGTCAAGATAGGTCGGATTCCAGGGAATGACATTGGAAATAACTTTGCCATAGGTGTTGTGAAACTGATTTCTATCGATTGAATAATATAGCTGAACATTGGGAAAAGTCTTCATCCATGCAGGAAAACCAAGCGGTTGCAACGAAATTTTTTTATTGGCAGCTTTTGCCTTTTGAATTTCACCATCGACAAATGCCCAGTTGAATGTTCCAGGCGAAGGTTCACAAGCATCCCATGTAAAACGACAAACAGCACCGGAAATATTAGGGTTGGAATATTTGGAAGTTGGAATAGCTGTGTCAGCACTTCCCAAATAATAAACGCCGGAAGCACCTTTAAATTGGGAAAAAGAAGGAACTGTGAATATTAAAATGAATGAAAGGAAAATTTGTCGTTTCATGTGATTATTTGTTATTTTTTAAATTAAGGACACATGGAACTCGCACAATCATTATTTTGGATTAAACGCCTGTTTTAAAGCTCGTTTCATATTCAATTCAGACTTACCAACTCAAAATAAGTTTAATCAGTAAGTTTTCTATCCTTTTTAAACTGACTGAATAACAGGTAAATAACCGCAAAAGTTACAGACATATCAGCCACATTCAGAATTCCGGTGCGTAACGAGCCAATACCAAAATTCAGAAAATCAACCACATGAAAATCGTAAATCAGGCGGTCAGCCAGATTACCCAGACCACCACCAATCACGCACACTAATGCAACAATTAAGTTCTTATCAGTCAGTTTAAAAGCGCAGTAATAAAGCCCATACAAGCAAACAACAATGGGAATTGCGAGTAAAAGAATATATTTCAACCAATCCGGCCATCCCGCACCCAGACTTAGAAATGCTCCGGTATTTTCAGTATATTTCAAAACAATCGTATCGTAAAAATACGACAAAGTTTCCCTGCCCTGAAGATAATTTACTGCCATAATTTTAGTTACTCTATCGAGTAAAAAATTGATTACCAAAACTATAACTACCAGACTGATTTGTTTTTTACGATTCATAATTGAACTAATATTAAGTCCCCCTATGGGGAATTTAGGGGGCTTTCTACAATACTTTTCTTTTTCGCCAAACCTGATACGAATTTACTAAATTTTGCCAGAGCACATACGCTCCGGGGCCAATCGACGCAATCGGATTGAGGTACAATTGTGCCATCCAAATTGCCAGAATGGTGTTTTTTTGTCCAATACTTTGACCACCTGCCACCGTATCGTAGTAGGTTTTTCCGATGGCTCTTCCTGTCAAAAACTGACTGATACACAATACAAAAGCAGCAAAAGCTATCAGTATTTCAATAAGATGATTTGCAGCATTTTGTTTTACAATAAATTCCACGGTACGACCGGTCACCACACACAGCGCAAGCGTCCAGAGGTAAAACGACAATCCGGAATAAGAGCCAATTTTGATGGTCAGTTTTGGTGTAAATTTCCGCAAAATCAGGGCGAGAATAAACGGCAAAATCAACAAAACTAACACCCGTTGAGTAATAGCCAGAAACGACTGTATAAACGGTAAAGACTGATTGGTACCGATAAACGAAAAAATAACCGGAGCAGCAACAGCCAGCAACATATTGCTAATCAGGGCATAAGTAGTGATACTTGCCACATTCCCTTTCAGCATACCGGTCATAACCGGAGCGGCCGTTCCCGTAGGTGCCAGCACACAAATCATCGCTCCCTGTGCCAACAGCAAATTGAAAGGAAGAACCAGAAAATAAACCGCCAGACTACCGCCAAACTGAATAAGCAACAACCAGAAATGAAGCCAGCTGAACCGCATATCGTTCATTTTCAGCTTGCAATAAGTCAAAAACAACATCATAAAAATGAGATAAGGAGTCAGAAACGACAACTTAGCAAAAAGCGGATAAAAAATTGCCCCCACCGTCATGGCAATAGGCATCATATAGGGTTTAATTCGTTTGAGCATTTGAATTTCGGGGTTTGAAAACGCAAAAATACTCAAATTCTATTGGATTTAATGTTAGTATTAAATTGATTAATTTGGACTCCGATTTTATTTTATAATTTGTAAATAAATACTAAACATTATTTAACCATCTTTGGTTTATTTTTACACACAAACCACACTACATTTGCATATCGAATGTTTAACTCTTAATACAAACACAAATGGAAAATAGGAATAAGTACAAAGCAAAAGCAAAGGACAGTTTTAAGACAAAGAAGAATCTTTTCTTGTTTTCAATCGCAATTGATGGCTGTGTTGATTTTTCATCTACAAGTTTTAATGAATTTAAAATTTCAGATGAATTAGTGAAAATTTACACAACAGAGTATTGGCAGGAGTTATATGAACATAGAATTAATGGATACACTATAAATGAAATTTATAATGCAATTATCGAATTAGAAAAATCAAATATTGAACTAATTAAACAGCTGGAAAAAGAATATATTGAATCTTTTAATGAGATTTTCTCTGAAAGTGATTTTGATACATTACTTCAGCAAGAGAAATGTAATTACTGCGATATTACAATTGAAGAAATAAAAGATTTAAGTGAAAAGCATAAGATATTTAAAAAGAATTTACGTGGTTGGAGTTTTGAAATAGATAGACTAAATTCCAATTACGAATATACTCCAGATAATTGTGTGATGGCTTGTTACTGGTGCAACAACGCAAAAACAGATGAATTTACTGAAAAAGAATTTAAAGTGGTTGGAAAAGCGATTAAAGAAATTTGGAAAAATAGACTAAAATGATAACAGATAACGAAACTAACTCAGTCTATTTTTCAAGAAAACTTGAAGAGCAATTTCCAGAAACTGCCACACGTATTTTCAATACACTTAAATTGCACGATGTTGAGCCTCAGCTATTGGATTGTACAAAAGACATCTGGGCAAGAGATTATATGCCAGTTCAAGTCTCTCCAGACAAGTTTATTGAGTATCGATACGATCCTGATTATCTGCAAGGTGAATACAAAGGTGCTCGGGACTTGAAAACTTATCCTGATATGGTTTGTGATAAGTTAGGATTGAAAACTGAGAAATCAGATTTGATTCTTGATGGTGGAAATATAGCCAAATCATCAAATTGTATTATTCTGACTGATAAAGCAGTTAGGGAGAATAGGCTATTCTATTCAAAAGCTGAATTAATATCAAAACTTCAAAAGACCTTTGAAGTTGACAAGGTGATTTTAATTCCGTGGGACTCAAAGTTTGAACCACGTTATGGTCACTCTGATGGAATGGTTCGCTTTATTGACGATGAAACTGTACTGTTAAACTGGCATTACAAAACAGAGAAAGTATTATTAAACAGATTGAAAAGTAGTGGGTTAAAGTGTGAATTTCTGAACTATAAAGTACAAAAGCAACATAAAAATAACTGGGCTTATATCAACTTTCTTCAAACAAAAGACTTGATACTAATACCGAAACTGAATGCAGAGGAGGATGAACAGGCATTCAACCAGATCGCAACTTTTTATCCTGATTATACGAAAAACAACAGGATTGTTCAGATTGAAATGAACGATATTATTGCTAAAGGAGGAGCATTAAACTGTATTACATGGACAAGGAAAATATGAAAACAATAGATTTACATACAGGGAAGTTTGTACTTGGAAATGAGAATAGATATGTTAATTCAATTTCAGGTAACTTTATGAAAGATTATGTCTGTGACAACATTGATTTTAATCTTTCCGATGTTGAGTGGATATTAATTGACAAGTATTTTGGTGAATACTGGAACAATATTGTAGGAATTGGAGGTTATTTTTATTGGGATGAAGTAACTGATTTCATCTATCAGAAGATCATAAATCAAAAACAATTAATCTCACAAGAAAGAATAAAGTTCATTGTAGAACTTATGTTAGCGAAAATTGAAAAAGATGGTGGATTTCTTTAGTCAATCTGTTCCGGAAGTTGACTTATGGTAGGAATTCTGTTGGATGTTTGGTGTAAACGGGTAAGCATATCGTTGATTTTCTCTTGGTAATCGACCAGATAATCAGGATGAAGCTTTTTGATAACCAGCGTAATAAGTCGTTTCAGCAGCAAACCCACTTTGTAATCGTAGCCCGAAACCCGCGCTCCAAACACCTTCGCCGGTTGCCGGAACTGCAATTCCAGCACATACAGCACCAAATCCGCTTCCAGTTTTTTGCTTTTGGTTTCTACCGTAAACTCATTGATTCGCTTCACACAGGTATTCAGCTTTTTCACCAGTCGTTTTAGTTCGGAGCTTCCCTTGTATTCTTTCAGGCAAAGCGCATCAATATCCTCAATAGCTTCTTCGAAAAGCGTTTGTTCACCGCCATCGGTATCTAGAAAATTCACCAGCAGAAACTCATAGTTATAGTGCTTTCCGGCAAGTTTCAGCACCATTTCGGCTAATTCTTTTTTGGAAAGCTGGGCAAGTTGTTCTTTGAGAATGGCTTTGTTGAGGGACATGAATTCCGAATCTTGATTTTTGGCAAAGATATATAAATCAGACTAAAAAGTTATACTTTTGAAAATAATACCGTTGGTGATGCCGATTGAAAATTCCGGATGTGGAAGGCATACAAACAAATAGGACAATAAGACGAAGTCTAAATTGGGCTATATTGTTTGTGCAATCGGTATTAAACGATTCTACTCCAACCATAAAACAAAAAAAAGGAGAATAACCGTTTATTTTCTCCTTTCCATTTTAAATAACTAAAAAAAATAGTACGTGACAAAAATTATATAGCGATATAACTATTAGATAATCAATAAAAATAGTACAAGTAATGAATACTCAAAAAGCATTTACTATAAATATACGTCAAATATAACTTACACTTTGAATTTCGTAAAAAAATGATATATTGTGTCTTGTCATGATCCTTTGTTCTAAAGTCTTTTATTATACATTAGTGCAAAACAACAAAGATGAAGTGATACAAATACGCCGTTGCACAGAACCAAATCAAAAAGTACAAACATTATATGATGCTCTAAACTACAAATATGTACCCTTGATAAAGAAAAAATCTGTAGTGCTCAAATCTGAACTCCGAGAGTAGCAAATCATTGTATAGCAATACTTTTATCCAAATTTGCTGCAAAGTGGGTTAAATTTTTAAGTCCACCGAATTCAGCACCTAAAGATTTTGTGCGACTATTATACATAATTAGGTTATATTTATCCCTCTTGTTTCGCCGATAAGCGGGGATCGAATATAACTACATGTTGCACTAAAACCCCGTACACGGGGTAAGCTTTAATTAGTTTATT
>JBAXMR010000155.1:0-7919 GCA_037134195.1 Paludibacter sp.
GAAGAAAACTTCTGGAAAACTTTTTAGGGTGGCGCATTGTCAAAGTCAGGAAAAAGACTATTTCTCTGTTTATCCTGACTTTAACTATTTTATCATTACAGGCTGTAACAAAAGTTGAAGTTTATTATTTTCACTACACACGTCGTTGTGTGACTTGTCAAGCGGTAGAATCAGAAACGCTAAAATCAATCCAACAACTTTATCCTGTACAGTTCAAAAAAGGGTTAATAACATTCAAATCAATTAATTTGGATGAAAAAATCAGCGAAACCTTAGCAAAAAAATGCAAGGCAGAAGGTCAGGCACTTTTGGTAATCAGCAATAACAAGCGAGTTGATTTAACTGAGCAAGGCTTTATGTATGCCAAAAGTCAACCTGAAAAATTGAAAGATGAATTAAATAAAGTTATTCAACCGCTTCTTAAATAATTGAGAATGGAAGTACTGCAAAGTATTCTTGAGAATTCGCATTACGCATTTATTTCTGCTATTTTACTTGGACTGATGACAGCTATCAGTCCTTGTCCGTTGGCTACCAACATTTCTGCAATCGGTTTTATCAGCCGCGACATTGACAATCGCCGTCGGGTTTTTATCAATGGATTAGTTTATACACTGGGTCGTGCTATTAGTTACACAGGATTGGCACTAATCATTTTCTTTGGAGCGAGTAAAATGCACATTTCCATGTTGTTTCAGGGTTGGGGCGAAAAGTTGTTAGGTCCTGCACTCATTCTGATCGGATTATTTATGCTCGATGTGATTAAACTCAAATTTCCCGGCTTCTCAGGCTTGACCGACAAAATAGGAGAAAAAAGCAAAGGCAGCTATTGGAGCACATTGTTGTTGGGAATGGTTTTCGCATTGGCTTTTTGTCCGTACAGCGGTGTGCTGTACTTCGTGATGCTTATTCCACTGACTGTTGCCAGTGCCAGCGGTTTATATTTACCTGTCATTTTTGCCATTGCCACAGGCTTACCCGTAATTCTATTTGCCTGGTTATTAGCTTATACGGTCGGTAATGTCGGAAAATTATACAATCAAATTAAAACCTTTGAATTGTGGTTCAGACGAGTTGTTTCGGTGGTATTTATCGCTGTAGGGATTTATTATGTTGTGGTTTTTTTAGCCCCCTAACCCCCAAAGGGGGAACAATATTAGCATATTATCATATTGGCACATTATCAAATTATCTCATTTTCAAATTAAAAACATGAATCCTCAACTTTTCAAATCGCACAAATTTCAACTTGCATTAATACTATTGCCAGTTTGGTTCCTGGTATACTTAAACCTCCAACCGGTAACCGATTGGTTTGTTGACACGGTGTTGGGCTTGACAAAATGTACTCACCTTGCCGAAACGCTGCGGTTCTTTATTTTCGAGTTTCCGAAAGTATTAATGTTATTGGTATTAATTATCTTCTTTGTAGGAATTATAAGAAGTTACTTTACTGCCGAACGTACCCGAAAAGCGTTGGAAGGGAAATCAACATTCATGGGTAATATTATGGCTTCGGTTCTTGGAATTGTAACGCCTTTTTGTTCATGTTCTGCAATTCCGCTTTTTCTTGGTTTTGTTGAGTCGGGCGTTCCATTGGGAGTAACGTTTTCATTCCTGATTGCAGCTCCAATGATTAACGAAGTGGCTGTGATTCTTCTTTATGGAATGTTTGGGTGGAAAGTAGCAGCCATATACATTGGCACAGGTTTAATCATTGCCATTGTAGCCGGTTGGATTATTGGAAAACTGAAATTGGAGAAATGGGTGGAAGAATGGGTTTATGCCACAAAATTAGGGCTGAGCGATGGTGAAGAAGAAAAAATCACTTTCTCAAAACGCATTTCAATGGGTTTTGATGCCGTGAAGGAAATTGTCGGTAAAGTGTGGTTGTATGTGGCATTGGGTATTTTGGTCGGTGCAGGTGCACACGGTTATGTCCCTGCTGAATTTATGGCTTCATTTATGGGTAAAGATGTCTGGTACGCTGTTCCTCTATCGGTGTTAATAGGTATTCCATTATATTCAAATGCAGCAGGTATTGTTCCAATCGTATCGGTATTGATTGAAAAAGGTGCTTCACTTGGAACTGCCCTGGCATTTATGATGTCTGTCATTGCTCTGTCTTTGCCCGAAATGATTATTCTCCGAAAAGTACTGAAAACGCCTCTAATTCTGACTTTTATTGCCATTGTTGGTGGTGGTATTATGATAGTAGGTTTTCTTTTTAATTGGATAATGTAATAATCTTTTCAAAAAATGTAACATAGATTTAATACTAAATATTTTTTATTTCAAAAACAATGTCGTATGTTTGCGACATAAAACATAAAGTTATGAGAAAACCGGAAGTCTTTGATAATGAGCTGCAAGAGTTGGCTGAGTTTGCCAAAGTAATTTCACATCCTGCTCGGTTAGCCATTTTGAAGTACCTGGCGGAAACCAAAACCTGCATTTCGGGCGATATTTCAGATAAACTGCCGCTAAGCAGAACCACTGTTTCGCAACATTTGAAAGAATTGCGCGACAAAGGATTAATTCACGGTGAAATTGATGGATTGAAAATTAATTATTGCCTGTGTGGCTCAGCAATAAATCGTTTTAAACTGGTATTTAATGACTTCTTCAATGAAATTGATTGTAATGACATTTCTTGCAAATAAATCAACTAGATATTAAAATCATGGCGAAAACAAATGTATTATTCGTGTGTTTACATAACTCTGCTCGTAGTCAAATGGCAGAAGCTTTTTTAAATTCACTGGCTGGCGATAGATTCTTTGCTGAAAGTGCAGGTTTGGAGGCAGGAACATTGAATCCTTATGTGGTTGAGGTAATGAAAGAAGCAGACATCGATATTTCTAAAAACAAAACTGATAACGTGTTTGATTTTTTTAAAGAAGGAAGATTATACGCTTATGTGATAGCGGTTTGTGATGCTGCAAATGCCGAAAGATGTCCTGTTTTTCCGGGAGTTTGCAATCGTATAAATTGGTCTTTCCCTAATCCGGCAGAATTCAAAGGCACAGACGAAGAAATCTTGACTGAAACACGTAAAGTAAGAGATATGATAAAAGCTGAAATTGAAAAATTTATAGAAACATATTCAAAATAATATATATGAAAGTATTAATTCTTTGTACAGGTAACAGTTGCCGTAGCCAAATGGCGCATGGTTGGTTACAATCGTTTGATAAAAAACTTACAGTTTGCTCTGCCGGAACACAAGCCAGCGGAAAACTCAATGAAAAAGCCGTTGCAGTAATGCGCAGTGCCGGAATTGATATAAGTAAACATACCTCCGATTCGGTTGAAAAATACTTGGGTGAAGAATGGGATTACGTGATTACGGTTTGTGGTGGAGCGAATGAAGCTTGTCCGGCATTTATTGGTAAAGTGAAACACCGCTTACACATTGGTTTCGATGATCCAAGCCATGCTGTTGGTAGTGAACAATTTATCTGGAGCGAATTTCACCGTGTTTGCGACGAAATTAAAGCTGCATTTTATAAACTTTATATTGAACAAATAAAGCCTGATTTATGAAAAATCAGAAATATGGGTTGAATTTATTTTAAGAATTATATTATGTCCAATGACGCTTCAAAAAAATCATTGCTTGAACAATTTACAGATTTATCAAAAGAAAGCCTGATTAAGGTGCAATTTTCGTGTGGAGGGATTTCGACCGGTATTGATGAGCCCGAATTCATACCCATTGTTCCTGATACTTACATTCCTGATAGTACAGTAAGCTATAAAATGGCTGATGAAGATAATGTAGATGAAATTCTGGAATTGCTAAAAATAAACAACCTGCCAGTAAGTGACCTTAGTACCGGACAACGAATTTTTTTAGTGGCACTTTCAGAAGGAAAAACGGTTGGTTGCGTGGCAGTGGAGATCTATAAACCAGACGGACTGTTGCGTTCATTGGCTGTAAACAATGATTTTCGGGGAAAGGGAATCGGACAAAACCTGGTGGCAGAAGCTGAAACCTGGAGCCGCAATAACGGACTGAAAAGTCTTTACTTGCTCACCACGACGGCTGCCGGATTTTTCCCTAAAATAGGATGGCAAAATACTGATCGAACTACAGTTACGGAAAGTATCATTGCTTCCAGCGAATTTAGTTCAGTCTGTCCGTCAACGGCTGAGTGTATGATAAAAAATTTAGATTAAATGAAAACAAGACTTAAATTTTTAGACCGCTTTCTTACGCTTTGGATATTTTTGGCCATGTTTATTGGCGTTTTTTCGGGTTGGCTATTTCCTACTGTTGCCGGTTTTTGGAACAGCATGTCATCCGGTACCACTAATATCCCAATAGCCATCGGGCTGATTGTCATGATGTATCCGCCACTTGCAAAGGTAAAATATGAAGAGTTAGGCGAAGTATTTCGGAATACTAAAATTCTAACCTTATCATTGATTCAGAACTGGATTATAGGTCCGGTATTGATGTTTACGCTGGCCATTTTGCTTTTCAAATTCTTTCCGGGCGAGAACAATGCCAATTTGCCCTATGTTTATGGTATCATCATGATTGGTTTAGCGCGTTGTATTGCCATGGTGATTGTATGGAACGATTTGGCAAAAGGCGATACACAATATGCAGCGGGCTTGGTAGCTTTCAATAGTATTTTTCAGGTGTTGTTCTTTTCTGTTTATGCCTGGTTTTTTATTGCCATTGCACCGGCCTGGTTTGGCATTCCTACCAGCGATGCTGTTTCGAAAATCACCATTGAACAAATTGCTCAAAGCGTATTTATTTATCTTGGAATTCCGTTTATTGCTGGATTTCTGACACGTTTTATTCTTATTCGGGTAAAAAGTAAGCAATGGTATCATACTAAATTCATCCCTAAAATATCGCCACTTACCCTTATTGCCCTGCTTTTTACGATTGTGGTAATGTTCTCGCTGAAAGGTGAATACATTGTAAAAATACCAATGGACGTAGTTTTGATTGCTGTTCCGTTGCTGATTTACTTTGTGATTATGTTTGTTGGATCGTTCTTTATGAGTAAAAAAGCGGGTGCCACTTACGAGCAATCAACCACTTTGTCATTTACGGCAGCCAGTAATAACTTTGAATTAGCTATAGCTGTAGCCATTGCAGTTTTCGGCATTAATTCCGGTGAAGCTTTTACCGCAGTAATTGGTCCGCTGGTGGAAGTTCCGGTGATGATTGGGTTAGTGAATGTGGCGTTCTGGTTTAAGAAAAAGATGTTTTGATAAAAATAGGGTTAAAACCCTATTTCTTTAATAGAGTTTTTTAATTTTTGATTTGTCTAATATTATCGACTAAATTTTTACATGTTTTGAAAAACATTGACTCAAATCATGAACTTACAATCAACAAATAAGTATAGAATCATTCCGAAAAACTCAAAACTTACAATCTGTAAGCAAACACAGGTTATGATTTAAAATATTATCTCTAAATTGCATTTTTTCAATACTATTTCTCTTCAAAAACAATTTATAATTTAGTTTTAATTCTTGCAATTATCGTTTTTATATCAGATAGTTAGCTTGGTAATAAAGAAATTTCATAGCCTTATGAAATTTCTTTTCATTTAATGTTCCAATTTGAAATTAAAAACTTATTTTTACCGCACTATTATTGAAATAATTTATTTTACACCTTAAAATTCACAGAATATGAAAATTGGAATACCTAAAGAGATAAAAAATAATGAAAGTCGTGTAGCACTAACTCCTGGTGGAGCACGAGCACTTATACTACATGGTCATGAGGTATTTGTCGAAAGGCATGCGGGTGAAAACAGCGGATTCAACGACGATCAATATATGAAAGCAGGTGCGAACATTTTAGACACAGCTTCTGAGGTGTATCAAATAGCAGAAATGATAATGAAAGTAAAAGAACCTATTAAATCAGAGTACTCGCTCATTAAAAAAGACCAACTGCTTTTCACTTACTTCCATTTTGCATCCGAAAAGGATCTCACATTGGCTATGATGGAAAGCGGTGCAGTTTGCCTGGCATACGAAACTGTTGAGAAATCAGATCATACGTTGCCATTACTTATTCCTATGTCGGAAGTGGCTGGCAGAATGTCCATTCAGGAAGGTGCTAAATACCTTGAAAAGCCTAAAGGCGGCAAAGGAATTTTACTTGGAGGTGTTCCGGGTGTAAAACCTGCTAATGTTCTTGTTTTGGGAGGTGGAGTAGTTGGTACACAGGCGGCACTTATGGCAGCCGGACTTGGAGCGCACGTGACAATTGCAGACATTTCTCTGTCTCGCCTGCGTTATCTGAGTGAAATTATGCCGGCAAATGTCGATACATTGATGTCGTCCACTCACAATATTGAAGAAATGCTTCCTCATACCGATTTGGTTATTGGTGCGGTATTGATTCCAGGTGCTAAAGCTCCTCATCTGATTACACGTGAAATGCTAAAACTAATGCAACCCGGTTCTGTATTGGTCGATGTTGCAATTGACCAGGGCGGCTGTTTTGAAACTTCCTACCCAACTACACATGCCGATCCGGTTTATGAAGTTAATGGAATTCTGCATTACTGTGTTGCAAATATTCCCGGAGCAGTACCGTTTACTTCCACGTTGGCTCTGACAAACGCTACGCTGTCTTATGCGCTTATTCTAGCAGATATGGGCTGGGAAAAAGCCTGTGAAACACACGAAGATTTACGCAAAGGTCTTAATATCGTGAAAGGTAAAATTGTATTTAAAGCGGTAGCAGATACATTTGGTTTATAATTTAAAATTTTTATGATCACAAAAGTTCTTCAGAAATACTTATCTGAGGAACTTTTGTGATTTTATGCAAATAAGTTAGCCTCAAAACATGTTGTATAACAGAAATGAAAAAATAATCCTATAAAAGTTTGGAAAAAAGAATTGTTGATATTATTTTTGGTTGACCAAATTCAAATAGTTTAAAATTAAAAAAAGTAAAAAGCTAATTTAAAGGCAAATAATTATTTTTTTCGTATTATCTTTGCAAAATAATTACAAAAACAATCTGATTAGCTTCAATTTGAATTTATTTTAAAGTTTTCGAGAACAAAATTCATTACCTAAATATGGCAGATACTTTTACAGGACTTAAAGAACAAATTGTTGAAAGTCCGACAGACAAGGTGATTTCTAAAGTAAAGGAATTGATAAATTCAGGAGTTTTAAAGCCGGGAGATAAACTTCCTGCCGAGCGTAAACTGGCTCTGGAGTTTGGATTTGGACGAACTCAGGTGCGTGAAGCTTTGCATAAGCTTGAGTTTTATGGGATAATAAAAACACTACCGCAGAGTGGATCTGTTGTTAATGGTCTAGATATCAACACGCTGGATGGACTTATTTCCGATGTATTAAACCTTCAGAGTTATGATTTCTTTTCTTTGGTTGAAACCCGGGTGCTGCTCGAAACCAATGCAATCAGACTTTGTGCAGAACGCTGGACTGATCGCGATATGAGAAGTCTTGAGAAAGCACATGCAAATTATTTGCGCGATTTTGACACATCAAACCGTATTGGTAGCGACTTTGCTTTTCATCGTACAATTGCTGAATCAAGTCACAACCCGGTATTTAAAGCCATGCTAATGATTGTAATACCGGATATTATGACCATTTATCAGCGCGACCGTATATGTGCTCCAAATCCTGATGTGATGAATGAACATCAAATGATGATGGATGCAATTAAAAATCGTGATGGAGAAGGTGCTGCCAGAATTATGGCACAACATCTTCAGGGTGTGCTCGATTTTGCAAAATCGAAACTGGAGGAGAACAATAATTGATTTTTACAAAATAATTTTACGGAATGGGAGGCTTTTTAGAGCTTCCCATTCCGTTTTTAAATCCATTGATAATTAGAGTTTGTTTTTATAGTCAAAAATTGTTTTAAAAATTTGTATATATCA
>JBAXMR010000156.1:0-7859 GCA_037134195.1 Paludibacter sp.
GTAACTTTTAATTAATTTTGGTGCACGAAAACGATGAATAAAACACTATGGTGTTTGTGCCTGTTGCAACGCTTCTAGTTGAGATAATTTCGCTTTCATCCCGTTGATTTTTTCTTCAGTGTAGCCCACTGTTTTCATTACATCAAAAATTTCGGGCAGGGTGGCGTTACCAAATGTAAGTTTCATACGGGTTATCCATTCCGCACTGGATACATAGGCACTTGGTTGAGGTTTAGGTGCCTCAGTAGTGGTATTTTCTGTTGTTCCCATAAAGATAAATTGTTTAATGAATTATATATTTGAATTATTGGAGAGTTTTTTTCGTATGTAACTGCACCGAAATGGATAATCTGCACCGACAATCCATTTCTGACGACAGATTATCGGTTTCTGATGCCTGACATTCCATTTCTGTAGGCTGACTATCCATTTCTGTACGCTTCCGGACGATTTCTAAGGACTGATTATCCATTTCTAAGCACTGATTATCGGTTAACATGCATTGCTCGTCAATTTCTATGTCCTAACCTTCAATTTGTATTTTTAACGGCTCAAATATAGGAGGTTAATTTTAGATGTGCAATAGGTTAAGCAAAAAATGTGAAAAAAGTTTTCAACATTTTTATAAACGAAATGATACAATTACAAAATAAAGTGAGTATTTATGCGTTAATTCAACACAATTAGTAGAAATTCCCCTATTCGCAAGGATTATGAAAAAAGTAATGTATTTAGTAGTTATAGGTTTGGTGGTAAAATTCAATTGTGTTCAGGCACAGGATAAAAAAACAAGTGCTGATTCTGCAAATATTGTTGAGATTTCAAAACAAGAATCTAAAATTCCTACTAAATCCTGTAGTACATTTGGTCCAACAGAAGAATTGCCACAGTTTCCGGGAGGAGAAGCTGAGCTACTGAAATTCATATATAATAATTTGAGAAAGCCTTCTATTGATGATGGTTGTCAGGTTATGGGCAAAGTTGTTTGCAGATTTATTATTGATATTGATGGTTCTGTGATACAGCCTGAAGTTATAAGATCGCTTACTTTAAGTTGTGATAAGGAAGCTATAAGAGTAATCAAACTTCTTCCCAAATTTACCCCGGGAAAACAAAATAAAAAAAATATAAGAGTTTGGTACACTATCCCAATCACCTTTAAACCCGAATAATTAAATTTAAACATATACCTAAATGAAAGTTCTTTTTATTGGTGGAACAGGCGTTTTAAGTTCAGTTTGTTCGGAGTTGGCAATAAGTCGTGGTATGGAATTATATCACTTAAATGGTGGATTGAGTTCACAAATCCGGTAGGTAGATGGAGTTTAAACCATAATTTCTGATATTCGGAATGTGAAAGAAACTGCAATAGCAATTGAAATTTCCATACAGCATTATTCGTCCATCGCATACTTACGATAAAACAAAAATACCGGCAATAAGAGGTTACACCGTATTACATCGCATGTTGGAGGGAATGTCCGTAATTTTGCCCTGCAATGGAACTTCTATCTGGACACTAACGTGGAATAAAGATTTTGCAGTAAGACCGGTCAATGTGACTGACCAAAGCAAAGACACAAATATAGGAGATATAAGGAGTATTGTTCGTAAAATAGCTTCTTATTGATTCAGTGTATTATTGTTTATTATTCTTAGGTTCAATAATTTGGGTTCTCCACTCTGACATTGACAAACCTGTTTTGGACTGAATGGCTCGTTTCATAGATTTTACAGAGCCAAAACCTGCTTTTTCTGCCAGTACTTCATACACTGCCTGATTGTCTTCTTTTAAGATTCGTTCAAGCTCATTCAAGCGATAGCCATTTACATAAGCACAAAAATTTTGATTGAACTCCTGATTAATTAATGAAGAAATATAGGTTCTATTAGTGCCAATTACCTGCACAACATCCAGGATGGTTAGCTCGCTATTGAGATATAATTTATTTTCCCCAAACTCAACTTGCATTTTTTGTAGAATCTTTTTCTGATCTTTATTAAATTCTGTTCCGAAAGCAGGATTGGATTGACTGTCCAATTCTACTTCAAAAGTTGGATTAATAGCTTTTAGTCTATAGCCCATATATCCAATCATATAAAGATCGACTGCAAATAAAATAGGCAAAATAACCAAAGAAGCTATTACATTGCCACCAAATAATGCACCGGGAAGTATAATCAACAAGCAATTGAATATCAAAAAATAATTTAAGAGTTTAGCATTGTTATATTTGCCATCCTGCATATCAGAATAAAATTGTTCTGCCCTGTCTTTATATTTTCGTAAAAGTAAAGTGCTTTTGATTAGAAAATAAATTACTTGTAACTGAACAAAAATTCGAATAACTCCGAGCATTATACTCAGAAACTTTATTTGAGGTAAATTTATATAAGCATTTCTATCAAATAACCACACTCTATATTCAGCGCTTGGTGCAAAGAATACTCCTAATTCATATATCGAAACCAGTACAACAGGAAAGATAATAAATCGGGAATGTGCTTTCCATGAAAACTTTTCGTCTACGGTAAGAAGCCTGAAATAGATATGATAGAATGGATAAGCTAAACAACCGCTGTATAAAAAAATAAAGTTGTAATAAAAATAAATATCGTGAAGCGGTTGGTACAGAAAAAACTTGCCTAAAAAAATCGCCACCAGGAGGATCATGTATTTAGATAAAAATGATCGAGGATTGGAATGTGTGTTTTTATTGCTATTCAGCAGGATGGCCCAAAAAACAGTAACATAAACGGGCAATAATAGTGCTATTGTTTCTAACATTTGTAAAAAAGCAATTATTTAATATAGCAATCAGAACATAGTAATGAGAACAACCATTCAACTGTAATCATCTTGGATTTTGAGTAATAGTACCTCCACTTGCATCAATTTCGGCTTGTGGTACCGGCATCAGATTACAGGATGAAGGTTTAAAGACACCTTTCGAAATAAAAGCTGATGCTGCTTTGCCGGTGCGAACCATATCCCAGTACCGACGACCTTCTCCACCAAATTCAAGGCGTCGTTCCATCATAATATCATTAAACAAAGCTTCGCCTGTACTGTTTTTTTCAGCCAAATGTACACGGGTTCGAACATTATTTAAATAAGTACGGGCTTCAACTTCACCATCACCTGCTGTAGGATATAATGCACATGCTTCGGCATAATTTAAGTACACTTCCGGTAATCTGATTAATCGTATGTTTGTTCCATTATTACTCCGTATAAGTGAACGTTCATTCGGTTTCAAATAGAATTTCTGATTATAAAAGCCGGTTCTGTTACGTACTAATTTAGCAAAATTAGCAGCAGATTCCCACACCCGTAAACTGTCTGTAGTCAACAAAGTTGCGTGTTTGCGGATACTATCACCTTCGCTTATATACGCCTTTGCCAAAGCTTTGGTAGGTTGATTATAACCATAACCATACGTTGTACCGCTTGGCATCATGAGCAATACATGAAAATCACCATTATTATTGAGGTAAGTCACATTTGAACCACTGGGAGAGTCGTATTGCGTAACTTCGAGAATAGATTCGGAACAATGTTCGCCGCTTAATTTAAATACATCAGCATAATTTGCTACCAACTTATAATCAGTTTCAGCAAATACTGCTTTCGAGGCTGTTTTACAGGCATCGTATTTTTTTTCGTAGAGGTAAACGCGCGATAGCATGGCGTTGGCAGCTGCTTTAGTAATTCTACCAGCTTCAGTAGTCATGTTCAGGGTTGATTTTGAAGGCAGATAGCCTGCAGCATCTGTCAAATCTTTTTCGATTTGTGCATACACTTGGTCGACAGGAGTACGTGTAAGCGTTTTATCGTTGATAGTTGGAGTTTTTGTCATTAACGGAACATCGCCAAAGGCAATGACCAATTCATGATAAAAATATGCCCGAAGAAACAAAGCTTCAGCTAACAGTCGGTTTTTATTGTGTGTCTTAAATAAGCCTGCATCCATTTTTGAAATACCATCTATAGCCTGATTTGCTTTATTTACTCCGCGGAATAAAATACGCCAACGATCCAGAATTCGACCATTATCAGCAGGATAATTATACGATTCCATAAGTGCGTATGCTTGTACATCATCGTCGCTGCCACTATAGGTAGCATCCTCAGACAACACATCACCGAAACACCAGATTGTACCGGTATAACGATAATCTTTCAAATCGGAATAGGCAGCAACAACCGACTGAAAAGCATCTGCTTCTGTAACAAAATAATTCTCAGTTGTTAGTGCTCCCAGTTTGGTTTTATCCAGGAAATTATCAGAACAACTGTAAAGCAGTATGCTTGTAATCAATATTCCGACTATCTTTATTTTCATTTCAATTTCATTTTAAAATGTAACACTGATGCCTGCTACCAGAGTTTTAGCTTGAGGATATGCTCCCAAATCAACAGCTCTGCTTAAAGTGTTAGTTGAATTGAGTTGTCCGATCTCAGGATCGAGCCCTGAATATTTGGTAAATGTCAGCAAATTATCGCTCGAAACATAAAGTTTCATACTGGTCATATATATCTTTCGGATAATTGCCTGTGGCAGACTATAACCTATTTGCAACGTTTTCAACCGAAGATATGAACCGTCTTCAACATAACGATCGGAGATACGAAGATTATCATTTTTGTCGTTACCATTCAATCGTGGCATGGTGGTATTGGTGTTGGTTGGTGTCCAATAATTTAATACATCTACCGATTTTTGAGTTACATCGGCTTCGCTATAGGTATAATATCGCATGGCGTTAAAAATAGCGTTGCCGTAAGTTCCTTCAAAGTTTGCCGAAATATCAAAACCATTATATTCCATGTTGATATTAAATCCATAGTAGAACATAGGGATTGGATTGCCTATCAATGTTTTATCCAATTCATTCAACACCCCATTTCCGTCATTATCAACAAAAATAACATCTCCCAGACCAGCATCATGCTGGCGGGTTTTTACCTCGAGTAATTGCTCTGGGGTTTGTATCAATCCAGCAGTTTTATATCCCCAAAATGCGCCAATCGGATTACCAACCATGGTATAAGTTGTGTATCCGTTGCGAATGGCAACACCGGGTTTTGCATTTCCACCACCTAAACTCAACACTTCGTTTTTAATGGTTGAGATATTTGCAGCTATGCTATAATGAAAGTTTTTTCCTATTTTGTCTTTCCATTCCAGTAGTGCTTCAACCCCCTTGTTATTTACCGAGCCGGCATTGGTAGTAGGACCGGATTCGTAGCCCAGAAAATTGGGTATGGGTTCAATTATCAACATCTCGTTGGTAGTTCTGTTGTAATAATCAGCCGATAAGGTCAACCTGTCATTGAAACATTCTATATCAATTCCAAGATTAGTCGATTCGGTAGATTCCCACTTGACATTGGCATTCCCCAAAGCTATTGCAGCCACTCCCTGATAAAGCGTTTCTGGAATTCCAAACAGGTAAGAATATTGTGTAGCTGAAGTCAAAACACTTTGATAGGCGTAATTTGAAATGTTTTGGTTTCCCACTTTACCCCATCCAACTCTGACTTTAGCTGTATTGATGATGTCCTGATTCCAGTTTTTGAAAAATGATTCGTTATTTACTTTCCAGGCCATTGCCACAGAAGGGAAATTACCATATTGATTTGATTTGCCAAATCGTGATGAACCATCGCGCCGAAGGGTTGCAGTGGCTAAGTATCTGTTATCGAAACTGTAATTTATCCGACCGATATACGAAATTAAAGCAGATTCGGAAGCTGTGCCATTTGCAGTAGCTGAAGTACTGTTGGTAGCTGCATCAAGGTATTGCATGTCAGGATTATTATTGGGAGTATTAGCTTTGCTGCCAATCAGATTTTCGTAACGGGTTTGCTCGGCTGAATAGCCCAAAATTGCACTCACAACATGTTTTTTATTAAAGGTGTGATTGAAGTTTAAGGTGTTTTCCGAAATAAGATTGTTCGTGAGCGCATATCCACGGGTTACCAAACTTGCCACATTACTCTGCGCATTACTAACATAATAAGTTGGTTTGAAGTCGTATGAATCGTACCGGTTGTAATTCATTCCCAGAGTAGTTTTGAAATTTAACCCTTCGATTAGTTGGGCAACACAGTACATACTCCCAATAATATTAAGATTCTTTTCATTACTGAATGTAAAATCTATTGCTGCAACAGGGTTATAATTATTGCTGTATTTTGAGTATCCATACGTGCCATCAGCACTGTAAACAGGCACTACCGGTTCTACTATTATTGCGTTATTTATAATGCCAAAAGTGTAATCGTTCTCAAGTATTTTATTACGGGTTGATGTTGAAACCGAAGTGTTAGTTCCAACAGTAATAATTTTATTCATTTTACGCTCTAAATTGATACGAATATTTTCACGCTCATAATCAGTTTTTCGGATAGTTCCTTTTTGATTGAGATAACCTAAACTCAGATTGTAGGTAAAATCTTTAATACCACCGGCAAAGCTAACATTATGGCTTTGTATAGTCCCCTCCTGACTAATTTCTTTTAACCAGTTTGTTGAAATGGAAGGATTTGAATTTGCTAAGTTAATCGGGGTGGCACGGGTTGTATTGATAGCCGACTGAACATCATACCATTGTTGACCGGTAAGTAAGTGCATATCCGTATTTATTCGTGATACGCCATAGTACGAGTTTAGCGAAATAACATCTTTGCCCTCAATACCCTGCTTTGTGCTAATCATAATTACTCCGTTAGCACCCCGCGAACCGTAAATAGCTGTAGCCGAAGCATCTTTGAGTATTTCTACACTGGCAATTTCAGACGAACCCAAATAACAAATGTCGTTTACCGGCATTCCATCCACCACATACAACGGACTTGGATCGTTAATGGTACCAACACCCCGAATTCGTACACTCACTGAACCTCCGGGCGAACCTGAATTAGAAGTAACCATCACACCCGGTGCTAAACCCTGTAAAGCCTGAGCAGCATTTGCAACCGGTTTGCGCATAATTGCTTCTGCTTTTACTGTAGACACAGAACCAGTTATATCCGACTTTTTGACTGTGCCGTAACCAACTACAACAGCTTCGTCCATTTGTTTTGACAATTCATCAAGTACAACGGAAAAAACATTCTGAGTAGTAATTTCTAAAATTTTATCGGAATAACCAAGGTACGAAAATTTTAATTTACTGGAATTAGTTGGAGCGGAGAGTGTCCATTTACCCGATGCGTCGGATATAGTTCCGGTTGTGGTACCTATAACTGCTACGTTAACCCCCACAAGGACTTCTCCCTGTTGATTTTTGACGATACCAGATAATGATTTGGATTGTACCTGAATGTGAAATACAAACAGAAAAAAAACAAATAAACACGAAATTCGGGCAGGAAAATCGGAAATTGAATTTCGTATACTTGTGTGATTCATTAATTGTATTTGGTTAAATGCAGCGAATTTTTATCATTGAAAAAACATTCCATTGGAATTTCCAATAACTATAGTCAGAAAAATATTAATCTTATTTCTATAACATTCTATTTGCTATCGAACACTTACAAACTCCAGAAGCTCAATTGCAAACTTTATTTTGTAAAAATATCAGCCCAAAAATTGTAGTATATTCTCCTACAAAACTAATGAAACTATTTGATTCTGTAGTCTTTAAAATGTATTTTTTAATAGAATTTTAATATTGAATAATTGTATTAATACTTTAAATGTACGTTTTGGACAGTTTTTTTGTACAGTTTGTCCACTTATTTGTACACTTTGGATACATCTTTTTACCTTCTGTCCAGGTATTAGATTTCATTAGGGCTTGTGAAAATATAATCTGAACATTTATCAATTCATTGCCTCTTAGAT
>JBAXMR010000157.1:0-7837 GCA_037134195.1 Paludibacter sp.
AACTTGGCATTTACATGGATCATGCACATGCTTTTCTGATGGAACTGGAAAACGGTATGATAATATCACGTAATATCTTTTCCGGTTGGATAGAAACTGAAGATAAACCTAGTGAAGAAAGCCATTTTATGTGTTTTCACAGTGGGGAAAAGAAACATCTTCAATCCGCATATTACCACGAAATCAGCGACATTATCCGCCATTATCAACAAGTTGTGCTGTTTGGTCCAACTGATGCCAAAAATGAATTACAGAACTTGTTGACCGACAATCATTTGTTTAATGAGATAAAAATTGAATTAGTGGATACAGATAAATTTACTGATGAGCAAATGCATGAATTTGTAAAAGAGTATTTTAGTTCTACTTTGACACATTAGAAATTTTAAAATTAATTTCGTCCCTACGGGACTTTGTATATAGGACTTGTTTATGTTTTTACCATAATTACAGCTCTACGAGGTTAAAAAAAGTGACGTAGTCACGAAAATATGGTAAAAGCATGAATATAAATAACCCTTAAAGTCCCGTAGGGACGACATATAATTAATGTGTCAAAGTAGAATTAGGTAATTAATTCAGCGAATGGAAGATATCTGGACTTATTCAATAACGGTTTTTATGGCATTTTTTGCCATTATGAACCCTATTGCCAATATCCCGATTTTTGTAAAAATAACAGAAGGTCAGAACGAAAAGAAGAAAAAAGAAATTGCGAAAACATCCAATATCGTTGCTTTTCTAATCGTTCTGGCTTTTATTCTTATCGGACAGTATATATTTCAGATTTTCGGGCTTACTATTCCGGCTTTTAAAGTTTTTGGAGGAATTTTGATTTTTTTTATCGGATTCGATATGCTTCAAACAAAGAAGAGTCCTACTCATTTGGTTGGGGAAGCAACATTTGATGATGGTTTGGCAATTTCGCCACTGGCTATTCCTATTTTGGCAGGTTCAGGTACAATAGTTACCGCTATGAACTTCGTGGTAAAAGCTAGTCTGCTTTATCTGGTAATTACGATTCTTATTTTTGCCACTATAGTCTTAATGACCTATTATGCCTTTATTTACAGCAGTTATATTGTGAGGTTTGTGGGTGAAAAGAACTTTGTTATAGTTGGCAAAATCATGGGTTTAATTATTGGTGTTTTAGGTGCAAATATGTTGATTCAGGGAATTAAACTGGCATTCAGAATTTAAAAATTATAATAATCAGATGAAAATTGCAGGTATAGTTATTATTATATTGGGTTTGGGTCTGATTGTTTTTACAACGTTCAGTTATTTCAGTACTAAATACATTGTCCAAATTGCAAACGTTCAAATCAGAGCTACTCATCCTTATAATCTGAGTTGGTTGCCATTTATTGGTTTGGCAGTTATGGTTATTGGTGGGTATGTGATGCTGAAATCGAAGAACAGATCCATTTGAAAGTTTATTTCGTCATTTTAAGGTGTGAATATTGTAACACTTACGTTGAATTATGTAAAGCATAGCTACTTAAAAAACCTCAACTTTGCAGTGTGAAAATTTATTCACTCTAAAATGAAAAAGTATGAAAACGAGAAAATTAGTTGAGACTCTTGCAATAGCATCAATTATCCTTTTTGGAAGTTGTACAACCAATGATCCGACAAAAAATGTGGATAATCCAAATGGAATACCACTTCAGAATGTAATTATGCCTATTGTGGTTATGGCAGGCGTTTCAGACTTTGCACTGCTTGCAGGCTCAGCAGTTACGAACACAGGTGCTACCAATATCACCGGCAATTTGGGATTAAGCCCAGGGACTTCCATTGGGGGATTTCCACCCGGAATTTTAACTGGAACTCAGCAAATCAATACCAATCTGGCTACTCAGGGGAAACTTGATTTGACAGCAGCGTATAACGATGCAGCAGGAAGAACCAGTAAAGATATTGTAACCTTATCAGGAAACATCGGTGGACTTACACTGACACCGGGTTTGTATAAATCCACTTCTTCCTTGGCCATTTCATCGGGGGATTTAACTTTTGATGCAAAAGGAAATAACAATGCAGTGTTTATTATTCAGGTTGCCTCTTCTTTGACAACTACTTCAGCACGACAAGTCGTTCTTACAAATGCAGCATCGGCTTCTAATATTTTTTGGCAGGTGGGTAGTTCAGCCACTTTTGGAACTACGTCGGTTTTTAAAGGAACAATCATGGCAATGCAATCCATCACCTTCAATACAGGAGCAACACTTGATGGTAGAGCACTGGCAAGAACAGGCGGAATTGTACTGGCAGGCAATACGATAGTGAAGCAATAGTTAACCTTAGCACACTAAAGGGAATAGCCTTCAAGCTATGATAAAACAATATGTGTTGGAGTTTCTATAATACAATTCCGCTTCAAACAGGTCAAGTCATCGGGGTTGAGTAAGTGAGGCTTAAACTGTGTGGGGTCGCGAACAAATCTGCTTAGCGGGATGTCAAGCAGATTCAATGTTTTGCAAGACGGTAAAAATCAAGAAGTTCGAGTTTCTTTGCGGGACTTAATTCTTTGTCTTTGATACCTTCATACGCTCCTTCCAGTCCGTAGAGCAGCTGTATACAAGCTCCGGGGTCAAGAGCTTGAAGTTTTAGAAAAGCATGTTCGACACCAATAGCCAGGAATTCTTCAGTGGAATTTATTCCGGCTTGTTTGAGTTTTGAAGCTGTGTCTTTGCCAATGTTGGGTAATGTTACCAAGCTGGTTGCCATAAAATTAATTGTTACAAATATTTAAATTCAATATTCCACATCGGCCAATACGTTAATTCCAATGCCAATCGGGGTAGAAGTCCATTTTCCCTGACTTGTTGTTCGATGATACGTATTATT
Source organism: Paludibacter sp. (assembly GCA_037134195.1). Taxonomy (GTDB): domain Bacteria; phylum Bacteroidota; class Bacteroidia; order Bacteroidales; family Paludibacteraceae; genus Paludibacter. The sequence goes on from JBAXMR010000157.1 coordinate 2,854, forward strand.
TCCGATTCCGGCACAAAAATGTAGTTGACCTTTTCCTAAATCTTTGACATATTCAATTGTAACCAGACAATTCCCATTTACCCAAATATCTTTGTTTTCAACATCGATGGTTATAGTGCTCTTAACTTTATCTTTTGGGATACTTATATACAATGGAGATTTTAATACATTCTCAAAATCTCTTTTCCAAAGGTTTTTTACTTCATATACATTAATGCGGTAAAAAATTGTATCAAAATTGCAGGTTGCTATATTAAGATTGATTTTTTTAATTTTTGCTGATTTTCGTATTGCTAAAATCACTCCCATTTCCTTTCCTAAAAGATGCTCGTCAAATCCAGCCTGAATACTTTTCGATTTGGCTTTATTGCCCAACACTTTTTCTTTGAATCGTTTAGGTGTAATTACAGACTCGGCTAAATTGTAGGTTTTTTCAAAAAGTTGAATATTTTTTTTATTTAGATTTACAAAATCTTTTACAATTATATTTTTGGTTTCAAATCCGATACATGAAATTCGAAGGGTGTCATTGTTGAATTCTGTTGGTAAATAGATAGAAAAATTCCCGGAAGTATCTGAAGTTGTGCCAATATTTTTATTCAATATCCCAATATTTGCATATTCAACAGGGGTTTGATTGTTTTTTGAAATTATTTTCCCGCTAAAAGATTGAGCTGAAGTACAAATAAAGAAAGTTGAAATAAACGCAGTAAGAAGTAATTTCATTGGAAGAATTGATTATATTAATTTCAATACATCAATTAAAACCGAATTTTCTTCAGGAGTTCCAATGGTAATGCGCAGACAGTCAAGACACAACGAAACATTGGAGCGGTTGCGAACAATGATACCTTTGTCAACGAGATAATTATAAGTGGCATTGGCATTGTTTACTTTCACCAAAACAAAATTAGCATCGGTGGGATAAATATGCCGTACAATATTCAACTCTTTCAACGACTCAATAAGCTTAGTCCTTTCCTGAAGCAGAATTTCCACCCAGTCTTTTACCTGTACCGATGACTGAATGGTTTTAAGTGCCTGCTGCTGAGTGAGTATATTGATATTGTACGGATATTTGATTTTATTCAGTACCGCAATTATTTCGGTTGAAGCAAAAGCCATTCCGAGTCGGATAGCGGCACTTCCCCATGCCTTCGAAAACGTTTGGAGGATAATCAGGTTAGGATATTGGGCTAATTTATCAGAAAAACCACCAACTGATGAAAAATCAATATAAGCTTCGTCCAATACCACAATACCTTCAAATTGTTCCAGTAGTTTAATTATTTCATTGCTATTCAGACTGTTCCCGGTTGGGTTATTAGGGGAGCAAAGCCAGATTACTTTGGTGTAAAGATTTGTGGCCGCCAGTAATTTATCAGCTGTAAAGTCATAGTTTTCATCCAGCAACACTTTGCGGTATTCCACATCGTTGATATTGGCACAAACTTTATACATGCCGTAGGTAGGCTCAATAGCAACCACATTATCCAGTCGTGGTTCGCAAAATGCACGATATACCAAGTCAATAGGTTCATCGCTGCCGTTTCCCAAAAATATATTCTCAGCAGGAACATTCTTTATTTTCGAAATTTCTACTTTTACTTTCCATTGCAGCGGGTCAGGATAACGGTTAAACGGAGCATTATATGGATTTTCATTTGCATCAAGATACACCGAAGCTTCACCTTTAAACTCATCACGGGCAGAGGAATAGGGTTGAAGGGAACGTATGTTTTCGCGTAAAAGTTTTTCTAAAATCATTTGTTCTGAAATTTGTCGTAAAGTTGATCAGCTAAAACTATTCACAATTTTTCATATGATTTATATTGATAATTTTTAATTATTAATTGTTAATTCATCTCGGGTGTCGGCTTTCAATGATAATTACTTCTTTTTCCTCGTTCAGCCTTACTTTTACAGCGTTACTGTGAGCCATAAGTTCTTCGTTTTCGGCCATCAGAATTATCGCATTACTCAGGTTGGTAAGTCCTTCCTGGGTAAGTTGCTGGAATGTGATTTTGCGTACATAACTATCCAGATTTACACCGCTATAGGCTTTTGCATAGCCGTTTGTGGGCAAGGTGTGGTTAGTTCCTGAAGCATAATCTCCGGCACTTTCGGGCGAATAATTACCCAGAAAAACCGAACCGGCATTTATTATATTCTGCGACACGCCCAAGTAATAGCGTGTTGAAATGATTAGGTGTTCGGGAGCATATTCATTTGTCATTTTAACTGCTTCTTCAAGCGTTTTTACCAGTATTATCTTGCTATTTTCCAGTGCTTTTTTTGCAATTTCCTTCCGTGGAAGTTTTTCAAGTTGTAACTCGATTTGCTCCATTACCGGTTCAATAATTCTTTCGGAGACAGTAATTAGAATGGATTGACTATCAACTCCATGTTCGGCTTGAGAGAGCATATCAGCAGCTACAAATACAGGATTGGAAGTTTCATCGGCAATAATTTCAACTTCCGAAGGTCCGGCAGGCATATCAATAGCAACATCGCGCAACGAAACCAGTTGTTTGGCAGCAGTAACGTACTGATTCCCGGGACCAAATATTTTGTAAACTTTTGGAATAGATTCTGTACCGTAAGCCATAGCACCAATAGCCTGTGCACCACCAACTTTAAAAATGCGGTGTACGCCTGCAACTTTTGCTGCATATAAAACTGCAGGATGAATTTTGCCCTCTTTATTTGGCGGTGTACAGAGTATAATTTCTTTACATTCAGCTATTTGTGCCGGAACAGCTAGCATTAAAACAGTAGAAAACAAAGGTGCAGTTCCACCCGGAACATACAAACCCACTTTTTCAATAGCAACTGCTTTTTGCCAGCAATATACGCCCGGAGAAGTCTGAATTTCAGGCATTTCGTGTTGTTGTTCCGAGTGAAATTTCCAAATATTACGGCGTGCCATTTCAATTGCCTGCTTCAAATTCATGGAAATCAGTGTTTCGGCTTCAATAATTTCTTCTTTGGTTACTTCGAGATTACCAAGTTTGACTTTATCAAAGTGTAACGTTATTTCTTTCAAGGCTTTGTCACCCCGTTTGCGCACATCGTCCAATATTTCTTGTACAGTGGCAAATAAAGTGGTAGTATCAAAGACGGGTCGTTTCAGAATTTGTTGCCATTCTTCCCGAACAGGGTATTTAATTAGTTGCATAATGGTTGATTTTGATTGATTTAACAAAAATTATTTCGTAATAATTTCGTGCCAGTTATCGTAAAGTTCCTTCATTCCATCGAAAACCAGACTTGCACCTGAGTAATGAAGTACTTTTGGGTCGAGAGGTCCGGTATTAACCCCAACTGTCAGTAATCCGGCAGCTGTAGCCGATTCAACCCCAAGAGGTGCATTTTCAACTACCATAACTTCCCATGGTTTCAGTTTCGATTTTCCAAGTGCAATCAAATATGGTTCAGGATGTGGCTTTCCATGTTTTACATCGAAAGCTGTAACCATTTTTTCTTGTTCAAATATACCCGGAAAATGCTCCTTAAGTCCTTGTAAAAGTGTAGCTTGTCCTGACCCTGTAACTAAATATATTTCAATGTCCTGTGACTTTATTTTTTGTAAAAGTTCATTGGCAAAGGGTATTGTTTCCGTTTTCCCTGAAGCTTCAAAGTATTTGGATTTGAGTTTATAAATTGCCTCTTTTTCTTCATCGGTTGAATTCCGCCCGTGAACTTTCACAAAAACCCCATCAATGGTAGAAGCTCCGGTTCGACCTTCGTTCAAATATCCATCATAATCTGTAAATGGTAAACCGGATTCGTTCATGGCTCTTGTCCAGGCCGATGCATGATTTTTCATCGAATCGTAAAGCACACCGTCCATATCAAAAAAAACTGCTTTTGGACTGAAAGCAGGGTAATTCTTTTGGTTTATAAATTTATCTATTTGTTCTGAAAACATGAATTTCTATTTTTTTGCAAAGATACTTATTTTGTCTATTAGAATTTATAAAATTGCCCGACAATACTGTAATTTTTACATAAACACCCTCTTTTGAATTTTTTTGGAATCAGTAATATCAAAAAAAATGCAAATTTAATTGAATTGATACTTTTGGTTTTTCAGGAAAATAGATAAATTTGCAGTTCAAAAAAATAATCGGGATGTGGCGCAGTCGGTAGCGCGCTACGTTCGGGACGTAGAGGTCGCAGGTTCGAATCTTGTCATCCCGACAATAATAGCTGTGAAACAGCTTAAATTTATGACTTTTAAATTCAGTACTTTACTTATACTTTCAATCGTTATGCAGCTATTTTAAGGTTGTTTGGATTATTTTTTTTTATTTTTGCGAACGAATAAAGAAAATCTAACTGTGATTTTTATGTTTAATAATTGTTCTAGAAATACTTCAAATATAGGTACTTATGAAAAGTTTTTTTATTTTGATAGTAATTCTACTTTACCAAATTAAAGATTAAACCACAATAGACACAATAGTTTCATACTTTTGGCAATAAAAGTGAGAAATATCACTTAAAATACCTTCAGGTATTTATCTATTGTGTTCTAAAATTTGTTTTTTACTTTGTTTTCTATTGTGTCTATTGTGGTTTAAAATTGACCAAATTCTATTTTAGTAAAGTAGAAGTAATATCAATCAGTTTTATTTTGACTTCGTGCAACATATCCAATTCATCAAAAACAACTCCACGAATATTGTTCTTGACACAGCCGCTTTTAAGCACTAAAGATTCACTCAATTCCACAAATTCAGATGAAGCAGGTGTTTGGAAATTAGATACAGTATCTGTTAGAGATACTATTACCTTTAGGGTATTATTAGATAGATTTTCCAATAATCTGACTACATTTTATTTGACGCGTTCTGATACAGCATCAGCAAAATTACTTTTGCCATCTAAGTCTTCTATGGACTCACTTTTTGATATTACATATTCCTACATATTCCGGAGCATACCCACCCACTTTTGAATAAAAACATTTCAGTTTTAA
>JBAXMR010000158.1:0-7526 GCA_037134195.1 Paludibacter sp.
GGTCACAAAGATAGCTATTATTTTTTAATTGTACAATTTATTATTTCACAAAGCCCTAATAATCAATAACTATTACTTTGCAAAAATAAATCAAGAAGAGAAATATTCACTGTGCAAAAAGTAAATTCTTTCATCCAATCAGTAAAATATTCCATCCAAATGGTAAAAAATACTGGTCAAAAGATAAATATTGAATCAAAACAGATGATTTGTTAACAGAAATAGTAATTTGACTTACTACTTTTTGTTTTACCTTTGTGTCATAATTATTCTTATGCTTCTACTAATAACATTGCTTTTTCCTCTATTTGCATCATTATTCTGGGCCATTGTTTTAAATGGAGACAGAAAAAATTATAATATACCACGTTCATGGCTGGCTAAATTTTTGTTTTTCTCATTCCTGATTTATTTGGGTAAATTTTTTCTTTATGTGCCAATTCCTGATATTTATATCTATTTTTATATCATCTATGTATATGCCGGAAGCTTAGTTTATCCGGTTTATCATATTTATTTTAGATTACTGACTGTTGATGAAAAGTTCACCTGGAAAGCTCATTCGAAACATTTGATCCTCCCAATTATATTAGTTTCGATATATGCAGTTGGAGTGTTTTTTACACCAAGTATTGCATTTAAAGCATTTCTCTTCGATAAACAAGCTTCACCCTACTATCCTCAAGTTCGTTTTTTAAGTATCATGAGTATTGTTTTACGGGTTTATTTTATGATTCAATTAATTGTTGTGGTTGTACAAAACAATTTACTGCTGCGAAAATATGGACTAAAAGCAGGACAGTTCTATTCGGATATACAAGATGGGAAATATAATAATGCAAAAAAACTGAATCTTATTTTGATTATTCTGGGAGTTTACACATTTATAAGCTTTTTTATTTTCAAACTGGATCCTGGAATAATCTATTTATCACCATTAATTTATGCAGCTATAATGTTTGTTATTGGATATATGGGATTCACCCAAAAGCCGCTAAATCCGACTTTTGATTTAGAAGATAATGCAAATGAGGAAATAAACGAAACACAACCTCTTCTTAATTCACAAAATAAAATTCTTAGAAAACTATTAACGGAGTTTGAAGAAAAAAAGATATATCTCAATAGTCAACTGAATATTCTAGACCTTGTGAATGCCATAGGTACTAATAGAACCTATATTTCGGTAATAATTAATCAACACTACAACCAGAACTTCTGTAATTTCGTTAATAGCTATCGTATTGAAGAATTACGGAGGGTTTATTCTCAAAATCCAAATTTATCGAACGAAACGCTTGCTGAATGTTGTGGATTTGGCTCTGTAAGTTCGTTAAAACGTGCAATTTATTCAAAAACAGCCTTGTCCATAAAAGAATGGAAAAAACAAGTCGTAAAAGAATAAAGGGTTTTTTTAATTAGCTAACACATTTATTTTTTATGTAATTCTAAATTGCTCGTTTTACAATTACAAATGTTTACTTATAAAGTTATGATTAGAATTGTACTACTTTTAATGCCCATTTATGTAACTCTTTTTTGGTCAATTGCCTTACAGGGTGACGTTAATAAGCATAGTGCACCTCGCCGATTTCTGGGAAAGTTTATGCTTATTCCACTCACCATTTTTATTTCTCATTTTTTATATTTTGCCTCATTACCTGCCATTTATCCTTATTTTGATGTTCTTTTGCAGTTTGTTTCGCTCATGGTATTTCCGATGTACTATATTTATTTTAGGTTGTTAACCGTAGAAGAAAATTTTAATATTAAGGCACACGCAAAATTTCTGGCATTTCCGGTTCTTATTACCTTAACATATTTCATTGGTGTGCTTTTAACTCCAAGGATTGAGTTTAGAACTTGGTTATTCAATGAAAATGCTTATTCATCTTCACAATATATTCAATTTTTAGCTGTAATGCGGATTATTATCCGGATTACATATTTAATTCAAGTTATTATTTCTGTGTTTGGTAATTATTTACTTCTTAAAAGATATGGTGCAAAAGCAGAACAATTTTATTCGGATGAGTTGGATGCAAAATACAATAATGCCACATTGTTGAATCTTTCAATTATTATAATTGGCATTACAGCATTTGCATTCACCGCTATGGGAAGACAGTTTTTAATAGCTCAGGATATCTTGATTTATATTGGTTGGTCTGTCTTTTCAACCATGTTATTTATTATTGGATATATGGGAATAACTCAGAAGCCTGTCAATCCGACTTACGATATGCTGATCACAGAAGAACAACCCCTAATTGATGAATTCACAAGTAGTGTACAAAAAAAGTTATTAAAAATGTTGTTGATTGAGTTTGAACAGAAAAAAATATATCTTAATAGCCAGTTGAATATAATGGATGTTGTAAAAGCTTTAGGGACAAACAGATCATATATTTCTGTTGTTATTAACCAACAATACAATCAAAACTTTAATTCCTTTGTAAATAACTATCGGGTTGAAGAATTGGAAAGGGTTTTTTCTGAAAACCCTGATTATACAATTGACATATTAGCGGAAAAATGTGGTTTTGGATCTGTAAATTCATTGAAACGTGCCATTCTTTCTAAAACCGGTATGTCATTCGCTGAATGGAAAAAATTTCAAACCAATAAATTAAGCAATTGATTGTTTTTAAATGCTATCAAAAATATCGACACTGGGTTTCCATTGAATATTTACACGTTTTTACATTGCTAGGTAATCATAAGTATTTAATGATATGTTTTAGTTATCACCCCCAAAACACCCAAATTTGGGCTTAAAGACATAGTTTCAAATTTAATCTAAGCGGCACTCTTAAGCTTCAATTTGAGGGTTTGGAGGTCATAGGAAATAAATAATTTAAGAAATATACCAACAATAATTCTTTATTACTTATAATTCATTTTTCGTCACCAATAAGCTCACGGATAAACAGATTGCGGAATTCAAGCGGTTTGCCTTCGTTTTGGAAACCAATAAATCCTTTATTGACGGTCAATCCCGTAATATAGTTTTGCAGTTCATCATTAACATAGGCTTTGAGGGTATTGCCTTTGCAGATAATACGCATAGAATTCCATTCGCCGAGTGGTTTTTCGTTCGATGGTTTGATTTTGGGCACTGTAAACTTCACGGAGTCTTTACATTCTTTTGCCCAAAGTCCGTTCATGCAAATAATATCGCCTGCTGCTTCGGCTTTCTGCTGTACCTGATAACATGTCGGCCAAACAGTATCTTTGGGTTGAATATGAACCAGTACACCACTGTTTGCCAACACTTTTGTCCAGCGGTATTCAAGTTTAATTTCGTAATTGGAGAATTCATCTTTGGTTCGCAAATAACCACTCGATTCACCGGAAATACTCAAAACTCCCATATCCATGTTGAACACTTTCGACACATCTACTTTCTTGTCTTTCAGAATATATACCCAGTTTGCAACATCCGGTTTATAAAAATAAGAGCGATGTCCATCAGTTCTTACAATGGGTTTTTCTGCGAAGGGAATGAAAGCAATAAGCAACGAAAATACGGTAAATAAGTATTTGAGTGGAGTTTTCATGAGATTATTCTTTTTTCTATTGTGCCTATGTGGGGTTTAAAACTATTCCCTGTCGGGGAACAAGGTCAAAAATAGCAAATAACTTTCAGGAAACGATTGTTCAACTTAAAAATTTGAGGAAAATTGACAGAAAACCTATTAGTGCAATAATCGGTGAGAAGAAAACCAATTGACTAATCAAACCCCAACCTGCCAGTTTGAGATAAAAAAAGGAAGCCGAACGTCCTGAACGTTTATTCAGAGTAAGTTGCTGTAATTGTGATAAATTATAATCCAGCAGTATTTCTTTTTCAATGGGCAGTCGGGCAATTCCTCTATCAGCATGACCTTTTCGGAAAGCATGCAAAACAGTACTGGGATTCACCCACAGTCCCCAACCCATAGTCCAGAGTGGAAAAATCAAAACAGGGAAGTTTTTCAAAAATCCGGTGGAAATCTCCCACGAAGCAATAAAAATTTCACCCTTCCAGCTCGTATCCTGTTCGTTCAGAATATGTTCTAAATCATGCACATAGAGCATGCGTTTTCGCCACGAAAAGTTGGGCAAAGTCAGTGAAAAAAGAGGAAGGGGAACCACAAAAGTTTTGTCGTTCACACCACCTTCGGCAGGTATATTATACTTATTGTAAAACTGATCTAATTGTTCGCGTAATGTCATAACGGAAGCTCGCTGGCAGCCGCTTTATCAAGGTAAAATGCAACTGAACCGGATTGAATATAAGAAGCCGGATACTGTTCAAATCCGGATTCGTGCTGAATAATTTGTCGTAGAACGGAAGACTTCGATGAACCTGTAATAAGAAAAACTACACTATCAGCCCCATTAATTATGTTGCCTGTAAGTGTTATTCGTTTCTGACCGCTGCTCGGATGCACAGTAACAGCCACAGTAGATTCATACTGAAGCAGATTCAGGTTATTGGGAAAAATAGAAGCAGTATGGCCATCGTCACCCATGCCGAGCAAAACCAAATCAAACGTTGGCAATCCATTGACCAAAGGTAACTGAGCTTCAATTAAAGCAGCATAACGCGTGGCTTCTTTTTGCGGATTGGCTTCGCCGGTCATGCGGAAAATATTGGCATCGTGAATTGGTGCCTGCTTTAACAGATTTTCGTAAGTCATACCAAAATTACTTTCAGCATGAGTAGGCGGCACACAACGTTCATCCACCCAAAACAAACGTAATATATGCCAGGGCATTTTATCAAGATATTCATCCGCCAGTATTTGAAAGAGAAGTTTAGGCGTATTTCCACCCGACAAAGCCACATTGTATGGAAGCGACTGTTTGGATTTCTCGTTTGCTCGGACCACCATCAATTCTGCCACAGCACGTGCAGTAGCTTCAGGAGTATCGAATATATGGATAGATTGTGACATAGTTGGTTAGTTTTTGAACGCAAATTACGCAAGTTTACGCAAATAAATTTATTAATTGTTTGAAAACAGCTGTATTGTTAAAGTAAATTTGTGTTCATTTGCCCAATTTGCGTTCAACCCCCATTGAATTATTCCGTTTTGAACTTCTTGAAAGGCGCACGCCATTTCAATTCCTTATTATTAAACAGCGCGTTAGCTTCTTTGGGTCCCCAGGTATTTGCTTCGTAGAAATACAGCGGAATCTCGGAATTATTTTTCCAGGCCTGCAAAATCGGGTCTACAAATTTCCAACTAGCTTTCACAGCATCTGCACGTGCATACAGTGTGGAATCGCCAATCATACAATCCAATAATAAACGTTCGTACGCCTCAGATATTTTGTTTGAAGCCAAATCGGAATAATGAAAAGCCATATTCACATTTTGGACTTTGTAGCCTGCACCCGGTATTTTCATACCAAAATCGACTGCCACACCGGCATCCGGACTAATCCGAAGTATAATCATATTGGTGGATTGTGCCATACATCTTTGTTTAAACAACTGATGCGGAGCAGGTTTCAGGTGAATAACCACTTCGGTTACCCGCTCCGGCAAACATTTTCCGGTTCTGATATAAAATGGAATTTCACTCCAGCGCCAGTTATCCACAAACACCCGCAACGCCACAAAAGTCTCAGTTTTGGAATTCGGCTTCACATCTTTTTCCTGTCGATAGCCTTTTTGAATCACATCGTCCACCATTGTTTCTATATACTGACCACGTACTACATTTTCGGTTATTTCGGTAGGTTTGATTGGGCGTAACGATTGCAATACTTTCACACTTTCGTTTCGAATAGACTCCGAATCAAAAATGGAAGGTGGTTCCATGGCAACAACAGCCAGCACCTGCAGTAGGTGATTTTGAATCATATCGCGTATAGCACCCGATGTGTCGTAATATCCACCACGAGCTCCAACGCCAATCTTTTCTGAAGCGGTGATTTCTACCCGGTCAACATATTTGCGATTCCAGATAGGTTCAAAGAAACCATTCGAAAAACGCGTCACCATGATATTCTGAACAGTTTCCTTTCCCAGATAATGGTCGATACGGTAAATCTGATCTTCATTAAAACCGGCACGCAGTTTTTTATCTAAATCTACCGCCGTATCGAAACTGTAACCAAAGGGCTTCTCAACAATAATTCGTTTCCAGCCATTTTCCTCAGTATTTAGTCCAAATTTGATCAGATGAGCCGCCACAACTTCATACAAAAATGGGGGAATGGAAAAATAATAAATTATATTCTGACTTATACTCAGCTTTTCAGATAAATTATCGATATGTTTTTTCAACAAACCAAAATCCTCTTCAACCTGATTATTTACCTTTTGATAATACACATGTTCCAGAAAATCATTCAACTTTTCAGGGTTTTCAGTTGCACCGGCTTTGGCAAATTCCATCATCGAATTCCGGACATCAACACGGTTTGTTTCCTCTGTTTTTTCCTGACTTCCAGCGCCTATTACCGCAAACTGCTCCGGCAACAAATTATCCAGATAAAGCTGGAATATAGCCGGTAATAACTTGCGCTTCGCCAAATCACCATTCGACCCAAAAATTACCAATATCTGATTTTCAATCAAACTTTTGTGAGTTGTCTTTTTTTCTAATTCTTCCATTTCAGAATGTATTTATTTGTCATTTATAACAGTTAAAGCCGGAAAACGTTCAAAAGTAAGAGAATTTTGGCGAATTTCAATTGACTAACAATTAATTTCTATTAAAACTCAACCAAATGAACATAATCTCTTACTGAAATCACTAAATAACAAACTCCGGTTCAATCATTAGATTAAGCCGGAGTTTACACTGATTTTGAATATATTTTTTATTCTTTCACTAATTTTCCTATATTTGCTTGTCTTCGATTTGCACCTTCAACACATAAATTCCTTTTGCCAAACTGCGAATGTCAATGGGCTTGCTTTAAAAGTTTTTCAGTTTATTCTGAATAGCTCGTGCTTTTCACTAAAGCATTTCATAAATTGAATAGCAAAGATAACTATTTATTTTTCAATAATTAGCACATTGTTTAAATTTTAGAAATACAATTTTAGGAAGTCTTGAATAGTCCCAATTGTTGTAATTTTTGATTACAAAATAAAGTTCCAACACAATGTCCTTGCTGCCCTTTTCCAATGCCTGTTTCATTGTAAAAATCTCCCGAACATTGCTACCACTCATATTGCTTCTGCTTTTTCCGTGTGTACTGAAATTGGTACTTAATTTCAATTATCAAAACAGCCCAACCGAATTTTCATTCTGTTGGGCTGTTTCTATCTTATTCCCCTTCAGGGGCGGGCTAGGGGGCTTCTTATTTTACTTCTTCAAAATCCACATCAGTAACATCTCCTTCTTTATTACCACCTTGAGCCTGTTGTCCGCCGGCGTTAGGTTGAGCTTGTTCTCCGCCCTGTGCGTTTTGAGCGTTATACATTTCCTGACTTGCAGCCTGAAATACCGTGTTCAGTTCGTTCGTAGCAGCATCAATTCCCTCAATATCCTGAGCCTTGTGAGCTTCTTTCAGTTTGG
>JBAXMR010000159.1:0-7409 GCA_037134195.1 Paludibacter sp.
TTTTTGTAGAATGACACTTTCAAATTTTTGAAGCTTACTATTTTTTGTAGAATGATAATTCCAACGTTTTGGAACTTAATATTTTTTGTAGAATGACACTTTCAAATTTTTGAAGCTTACTATTTTTTGTAGAATGACACTTCCAACGTTTTGGAGCTTTCTATTTTTTGTAGAATGACGCTATCAAAATTTTGGTGCTTACTATTTTATTGTAGAATGAGTCTTTTAAAGTGTTGAATTTATCTATTTTGTACGCAGATTAACCATTTGCCATTTTTTATTATTTGATTTAACAAGTTTATAAACCTCGAACCAAACGATAGTGGATATTCCGGCTACAATACAAATCAGCAAATTTACCAACGATATTTTTTCAAATTGAAATAAATCCAGAAAAAAAGGCACGTTTAATATCAGTGTCAGGAAGAAAATGGCACCACCAAGCACCCAAAATACGGCTTTATTGGGCGTGGCAATAATCTTAAATATATTATCAGTCCACGAACGATTAGTCAGAATAATGGCGATATTTGAGATGATCAGGGTGGTGAATGCCATAGCTCGTACCTGATTAGGTCCGAACGAATAATACAAACCACCCAAATAAACCGCTAACGTTATAATAAGAATTCCTGCTCCTTGTAGACAGCTAAATAGAATTTTCTTAGCTCCAAAAAACGGTTCGTTCAACTTCTTGGGCGGACGACTCATTACGTTTAACTCTTCTTTCTCGGCTTCGAAAATTATGGAACAAGCCGGATTGATAATTAACTCCATGAAAACAATATGTACAGGCCATAAAATAAGTGGAAGATGAGATATTAATATTGGTATGAGCGATAATCCGGCTATGGGTACGTGAATGGTAAAGGTGTAACCAAGTGCTTTTTGAAGATTATCGAATATACGTCTTCCCATGCGGATGGCAGAAACAATAGAGGAAAAGTTATCGTTCATCAATACCAACGATGATGCCTCACGCGCCACATCAGTTCCATTTTTCCCCATGGCAATGCCAATGTTGGCTGCTTTGAGAGCCGGAGCATCATTTACACCATCGCCTGTCATTGCAACAATTTCACCGTTACGTTTCAGTGCTTCCACAATTTTTAGTTTCTGTTCAGGTATAACCCGGGCAAATACGTTGATGTCTTTTATTCTGCGACATAATTCTACTTCTGATATGGATCGTAACTCATCACCAGTCATAGATTTATCCGGATTTTCCAATCCAATTTCCATGGCAATATGTTGCGCTGTAACGGGATAATCGCCGGTAATCATAATCACCCGTATTCCTGCTTTTTGACATTCGCTTACGGCTTTTTTTACGTTACTGCGGATAGGATCTGACAGTCCAATCAGACCGATAAAATCAAATTTGAAATCGTGCTGAATATCGGGCATTTCGTTGGTGTTGATGGTTGATTTTGCTACACCCAACACGCGTAATCCATTCGATGCAAGCTCTTGCACAGCTTCCGATAATCGTTTCTTTTCCTTGGCATCCAAATGACACAATTCGAAAATTGCTTCGGGTGCTCCTTTGGTTGCAATGCTTTTTTCTTTTGTACTTTTTTCGGAAAATACCCGCGACATAGCCAGTAATTCTTTAGAAAGTGGATATTCCTTAATCATTTCCCATGTTTTATGGATATGTTCGGTTCCTTTTAGATGCATTTTACCCATTTCGGTTATGGCTTTTTCCATGGCATCAAACGGATTTATCTGACTGGATAAAATGCCAAACTCCATAATTTCGTGAAAATCATCATGTAGTATCTTTCCTTTTTCTACAACTGTAAAATCTTTTCCGTTATAAAGTTGCGCCACCGTCATTTTATTCTCGGTAAGTGTTCCTGTCTTGTCGGTACAAAGCACAGTGGCCGAGCCAAGTGTTTCGATAGCCGTTGGATTGCGTGTCAGCACTTTCTTTTTTGACATGCGCCACGCTCCCATTGCCATAAATATGGTGAGAATAACCGGAAATTCTTCGGGCAACATTGCCATTGCCAGTGTTATCCCGGCTAAAAATCCATTTATAAGATTGCCGCGTGTAAGGGTGAAACCAATAACCACAATCACACAAAGTATCGTGGCAATAATGGTTATTTTCTTCACCAACGAACCCATTTCTTTTTTTAGTCGTGTGGGTTCTTCTTTTAAATTTCCCAACGCTTTACCAATTTTACCGATTTCGGTATTTATACCAATGCTTGAAACCCGTGCAATTCCATTACCCTGCACTATCATGGTGCCGGAGAATACAAAAGGTAAATCATCGCCACCGGGTTGTGTAATCTCCAGTTTTTCATCCCAATCGATCTTACGAACCGAAACAGATTCACCCGTGAGTAAAGATTCGTCAGCCAGTAAATTGACCGATTGAATAACCGTTGCATCAGCCGGAACGCGGTCGCCTTCCTGTAAAATGATTAAATCGTCTGTCACCACTTCCACACCTGCAATGCGGGTTTCCACTCCATCGCGAATAACCAATGCCCGCGGACTTGCCATATCTTTAAGTGCATCGAGGGCTTTCTCGGTTTTCTTTTGCTGAAAAAACTCAATGCCCATAATTACGAAGACAAAACAAAGCAACATGATGCCTTCCTGCAAATCGCCCAGCACCAGATACAAACTACCACAAGCCACCAATAGGATAAACATGGGTTCTTTCACAACTCCCAATGCAATGGAAAAGAAGTTTTTGGGTTTGGAAGATGGTAGCATATTTAGCCCTTCCGAAGCAATTTTTTCTGTTGCCTGAGCAGAAGTCAACCCTTTTAAATTGTTGGGGAAAATAACGGTGGCTGGTTTCATTGTAAATTATTTAGTTGCCCCCAAACCCCCTAAAGGGGGCTTTTAAGAATTGCATTTTATAAGTGATTTATTTTAAAAAGTTTCAGATATTTAGTCTTAAACCCCCTTCAGGGGGATTGGGGGCAACTTCACTTTTGCAATTTCGCTTGGACCAACTTTGCCCGAAAACATATTGGCATAAGCATGCGTAAATTCAGCACCAAAAAAAACTATCATTGACGAATACGAAACCCAGAGCATGATTAAAATGATAGAGCCGGCCGCTCCATAACCTGTTCCCGGGTGAGCATTGCCGAAATAAAATCCCAACACAAATTTCCCTACTTCGAATAGAATAGCTGTTACAAACGATCCTATCCAAACGTGTTTCCATTTTATTTTAGCATCGGGTAGAATTTTAAACATCAGCGCAAACATTATAGTCAGTGTAAATAAGGAAATTCCATAATTCATAATCTGCAATTGCACTAAAAATGAATCGGAGAAATGACTGCTTAACCAACTTCCGAATGCCGCTATCAGACTAGAAACTAAAAGCGACACAATCAATAAAAAAGCTATAGAAATGATCAGACCAAACGAAAAAAGGCGGACTCGGATTACTTGCCAAATACCCGATTTATTTGTGTCCAATTTCACTTCCCAGATTGTATTCAGGCTATTTTGAAATTCGGCAAATACACCTGTTGCACCTATCAAAATGGTAATTATTCCTATAATGGTGGCAAGTACTGAATTTTTCATTTGACTTGCCTGAATAATTATGTCCTGAATTTGATTGGCTGTTTCAGATCCCATGGTGTAACTGAATTGACCTGCCACCTGATTATTCACTGCTTCGCTACCAAAAAAGTATCCGCCAAGAGTCATGATAATAACCAACAATCCCGGTAATGCAAAAATGGCATAGTAGGCTATTACCGCACTTTCGTGAAACGGATCTTTATTAAACCATTTTATCGAAGCCGTCTTTATAACTCTGAGAAGTTTTTGAAAAAGTGTTTTCATTTATGAAATATAAAAACTAATGCACTAATAGCTTCATCTCGATTAATTCATTACAGATGAAATCCGGGTCGGTTGAAGTTGCACGAATAATCATGTTATCGAATTTAATCACTAATCATAATGAACCGTATACAGGTTTATTACAGTTAATTCATCTGCCAAAAGCGTATTAAAGACTGTCATTAATTTTTCATTGCCTATCACAATTCTACATTATAAATTTAGATATAATTTTTTGCTAAATTTGAGAGCAAAGTTATATGTTGGTGGCATTGAAATTATTACATATAAATAAAGAAAAATTACATAATTCACACATCGTCCACTGTTTTTATCTATATAGTATAAATAAAATTTGTACTTTTGTGACTTTATTAAAAAGTTAAACTTCAAAACAATACTCATATAGTATGAAAAGAGCATCTCAATCAAATTTACGCAAATTAAAAGGTTTAAATTCAACTTTAGTTTTTCTGCTAATTTCTATAGGTTTTTTAAATACAGAATCGGTAACATCTCAAGCTCGTTTCAATGCGGCACAAGTAACCACTGAATTTAAGATTACTACATTGAACACCGAATGGCTTAGTTGCCCCATAAACGGTCCGACTGATGATGAACTCCAACGAAACAACATTGTCACAGTTATAAAAACTATGAATTCAGATATCATTGCCTTGCAGGAAGTGGGTACAAGTAGCTTATATGCCACTATCGACACAATTGTTCGCAGACTTGGTAATGAATGGGGCGGAAATATTGTTCCATTTTCTTCATACGACAATTGCGGTCAGAATCAGGGAATTATTTACAAAAAATCTAAAATACAACTCATAAACTCATCGCTCATAACAAATGGTGGTAGCTCCTACGACTGGTCAAGCGGGCGTTATCCTGTATTATATAATGTGAATCTGGTGGTTGGCAGTAATCTTGTACCGGTATCATTTATAAACATTCACTCCAAAGCCTTGAACGACTCATTAAGTTATACCCGCCGTAAAAATTCTTCGATTGGACTAAAAGCATTACTCGATGGCAGCACTTTTAATACTAAACGAATTGTATTGCTGGGCGACTTTAACGATTACTTAATAGGAACACAATATAAATCTATTAACGCACTCGAATCTCCATACAAAAATTTCATGGATGATACCCAAAATTATAAATGCCTTACATCCGGCTTGTATGATTCCTCCTATGGTAGTCCGGTAATTGACAATATTATTATTTCTAATGAATTAGTTGATAATTACATACAAAATACTGCAATCAGGGAAGTGTTAGCAACGCAGAGCATACCAAACTACACAACTACAACTACCGATCATACACCCGTAAGTGCAAACTTTAGTATAACAATAGGAGCTGCTTCCGAATGTCAAAGTTTATCTTTTTCTGAAACCTTTTCTGCAAGCTTAGGCAATTTTACGAAATATAGTGTTAACGGTCTTCAAACATGGAATTGGCGACTAAACTACGGGGCATGTATGTCGGGCTATGCAAATGCTGTTAATAACCCAAATGAAAGTTGGCTCATATCACCTGTATTTGATTTGTCAGACAAAAAATCGGCAACAATAGCATTTAATCAATCATTAAATTTTTCACCGGTTGAAAACGATAAAGTTAATAACCATACACTTTGGGTTTCGAACAATTATATGGATGGGCTTTCACCTTCAAGTGCAACATGGACACAACTTACTATACCAACTATGCCTACGGGATCAGGTTGGGTTTTTGTGAATTCGGGAAATATAAGTTTACCTGCTCAAATGCTGCAGAGCAATGTTCGTTTTGCATTTAAATATTTATCGAGCGCAACAGTTGCAGGAACCTGGGAAATTAAAGATTTAATATTAAATGCTGATTGTTTAACTTCAACTATTCCAACGGTACCTGAGAAACTTAATAATACAGTGTATGTAAGTGACAAACAGATTAAAATCAGAAATCAGCTTCTGAAATCAGTTGGTATTTACGATATAACCGGAAGAATTTTATACTTCGTTCCTGCAATTCAGAATATAGAAATTCCGATTAATCAGCCGGGAGTTTATGTTGTACATGTGGGTAACGATGTTCACAAAGTAATTGTAAAATAACTGTTTTCTTAAATGACTTATATTCTTCTTTAAGTTTTTGGAATGATATAAGTTTACAATTCAATGTCGTTTAGATAAGGGATTTCAAATTTAAGCAAGATGCAAATAAGGGAATAAGGGTGTTTTTGCTTGTTTAATTTTATCTACTAAGGGCTTAAATCCCTGATTTATATTGATTCTTAACCCTTAGTAGAGAGAATATACTACCTGATTTCCCCCTTATTTATTTTTAATGCTTAACTAAACTGCATTGGTTTACAATTTCAAATTTTTGCAAATTACTTCCCCGTTTGAGGAGATAGTTACTGTATGTCCAACGAAAGAAAATTTTATAGCATTGAAAATTTATTTTTATAAAAAATTCAATACTAATAACTTAACCATTCTTATTGGCATATTTACAGTGTTTTATAATATCAATTAAATTTTATTTCAACACTTATTTACAATGGTTCGTTATAAAAAATGTTTTATTTAACGCAAAGATGCAAAGTCGCAAAGACGCAAAGAAAAACTGAAAGTTTTTGTCTTAGCGTTCTTTCACTTGTTATTGAATATAAGGCATTTAAAACTTAGCGGCTTTGCGTTTACTATTTGTTTTGAGTATAGCTATATATAGTTAAATTTAGCCTCTTAAATATTTAGTAATCAGTACTATATTACTTTTTGTAACGAACCATTGTATTTAGTAACACCTCCAATAATCCTATTATCTTTTCTTTGTCGGAACAATAAACATTGGAATAGTCGTTTTCCGAAGCACCTCTTCCGTAACACTTCCAACAAGGATATTCTCCAGCCATTTCTGACTATGCGAGCCCATAACAATGCAATCGGCTTTCATTTCGTTAGCTGTTTCTAAAATCTTTTGAGCAAAATCACCATCTTTCATTACTGTTTGAATGGCTGTATCGCCCAAATGTCGTTTGGCTTTTTCCAGAAAATTGCGTGAACCTGCATTCCTGAGAGCAATTGTATCCAAAGAATCATATTGCCAGTCTCCCATGTTTTCATATATAGAAGTGTACAAAAATGAGTTGACGGTTACATGCAGCAATGTTACTTCAGCACCCATGTCTTTAGCCATTTTAAATCCATCTTCAGCGACTTTTTTTGATGTTGGATCATAATCCAATGCAATCAATACTTTTTTTGTTTTGTTTGTTTTCATAATTTTTTATTTTAAATAATGGGGCATTTTCAGATTACAAAGCTCCGTAAATTAAAGTAAAACCGAATTACACAACTTTTGAAAAAAGTTATATGATTCACACATTCTGAAAGATGTGTATATTCTAATAAATGAATAGTGATGGTCATATCTGACGCTTATGTTATTTCGAGGGTTGTATTATGTCTTTTAGAAGCCAATAATATATCATTTCGAGTGCAGCAATATGTCTTTTAGATGACTGTAATATGTCATTGTGATGCTTGTAATATGTCTTTTCGATAACTGTAATATGT
>JBAXMR010000160.1:0-7408 GCA_037134195.1 Paludibacter sp.
TAAAAAAAATCCAATTACACTAATTGGACTATTTTATAAATACATTTGGTATTATTCTCAAAAATACATTATGAACTATTTAAAAACTTAGCTAACCTTAAGTCCCCCTTCGGGGGATTTAGGGGGCTTCATAAAACAAACATTATGAAACTAATAATCATCTCATTAGCAATATTGCTCGCTGCAATAACTATCTCTGCTCAAAAAGTAAATGTTGCTGCTGCAGCCAATCTCAAATACGTGTTGGAAGAAATTAAAACTGCTTATGTAAAACAAAATCCAAAAGCAATTGTAAATCTGACTTTTGGCGCATCAGGTACTTTGGTACAACAAATAAGCAATGGTGCGTCGTTCGATTTTTTTATGGCGGCGGATAATGAATTTCCTGTAAAATTAAAAGAAAAAGGACTTACAACCGGTGCTATTTCTACTTACGCATTTGGTAAACTTGTTATTTACAGCACAACGTTAGATGTGGATAAGCTGGGGCTTGAAGCACTTAAAAGTGGGTCGGTAAAGAAAATCGCAGTGGCAAATCCCGAAACAGCAACTTATGGAACACGAACGGTAGAATTGCTGAAATCACTGAAGTTGTATGACTCTTTAAAATCAAAACTGGTTATTGGAGAAAACATAGCCCAAACTGCTCAATTTGCATTTACCGGTAATGCTGAGATTGGGTTTATAGCTCTTTCGCTGGCACTTGCACCTGACATGTCAGGAAATGGCAAGTACTACATTGTCGATTCCAAATTATATTCACCCATCGAACAGGCATGTGTATTGATTAAAACTCCGGTTTTGAATACAGAAGCAGCAAAATTCAGGAAATTTGTTCTTTCGCCTGCTACAAAGCCAATTTGGGAAAAATGGGGATATAAGACAGTTAATAATTGATAATGCATAATTAATAACTGAAAAGGTGGATGAATTGTAAATCGTAAATGATTTAATTGTAAATGAATATGGTGGATCAAGACTTTATAAATACACTTTTACTTACCGGCAGATTAGCTGGTTGGACAACCCTTATTTTATTTATTATCGGTTTTCCAATAGCTTATTTGCTGGCTTATAAGCGGTTTTGGTTTAAACCTTTATTAGAAGCATTGATAAGTATGCCTTTAGTACTGCCTCCTACCGTGTTGGGATTTTATATGCTATTGGCTTACAGTCCACAAAATGCATTCGGACGATTTTTGGCAGAGCATTTCAATACACGCCTGGCATTCAGTTTCAATGGCGTGTTGATTGCCAGTGTTATTTTCAGTTTGCCGTTTATGATTCAACCTTTGCAGAACGGATTGACCAGTATTCCCAAAAGTTTCAGAGAAACAGCTTATACGCTAGGAAAATCTGAGTCCACAACTTTTGTTTGGGTGCTGGTGCCGAATATGATTCCGTCAATTATTACTGCTGCTGCCATGACATTTGCACATTGCATTGGTGAATTTGGAGTTGTAATTATGGTAGGTGGAAATATGCCGGGTGAAACACGGGTTGCATCCATTGCCATATACGACGAAGTGCAAGCCATGAATTACCATACAGCTAATCAGTATTCATTTATTCTGTTTATAATATCCTTGCTCATTCTAACGCTCATTTACAGCATGAATGGCAAGAAGAAAATCTTCTTTTGATATGTTGAAAATTGATATACAAAAAACAATGCTCTCGGCCGAAGGTAAAACAAGCCTACAAGTTTGTTCGGAAATTCAGGAAAATGAATTGCTCTGTCTTTTTGGTCATTCGGGTGCTGGAAAAACCACGCTTTTACGCATACTTGCCGGACTAACAAAGCCTGACAAAGGACGTATTGTATTTAACGATACTGTATGGTTTGATTCGGAAAAGAAAATAAACCTGCCTCCGCAACAACGGAATGTAGGTTATATGTTTCAGGATTATGCTCTTTTCCCAAACATGACCGTGGAGAAAAACATCAGTTTTGGTCAAAAGGAAAAGAACAAGGAAGAAGTGGACAAGCTTTTGGAACTCTTTGACTTGGATATATTGAGAAACCAATATCCAGAGAAACTTTCGGGAGGACAAAAACAACGTGTGGCACTAGCACGGGCATTGGCTGCAAAACCCAATGTTTTATTGCTTGACGAACCACTTTCGGCACTTGACTTTGATATGCGACTGGCACTTCAACACGAAATACGCAAAGCACATGAGTTGCTAAACACAGTAACAGTCATGGTTAGTCACGACTTGCAGGAAGTTTTTCATTTGGCTTCGTCGGTAATAACACTTAAGAATGGTACAGTTACAAACGTAGGCAAACCGGTAGATGTGTTCAGTCAAAAATTATCGGAATGCAAATTTAAAATGGAGTATTATGCAACTATATTTCAGTCTCAATCAACAAAATCATTCATCAATTAAAACCCAATTTTTATGGAAATTAGCGCAAGAAACAAAATCAAAGGCACTATCGAAGAGATTACCCTCGGAAGTGTTATGGCCAAAGTGAAGATCAACATTGGCAACGAAAATGTAATAAGCTCTGTTATTACAATTGAAAGTGTAACAGACTTAAACTTAACGGTTGGTGATACGGTTTATGCTATCGTAAAATCGACAGAAGTAATGATTGGCAAGTAAACCTGCAATATTTATAAAGCAGCCCGGGTAATTTCGGTCTGCTTTTTATTTAAAAAATAATGAAAGAAATACTCATAAGACCCATTGGTCGAATCTTCACACCTCATACTGACATCAAAAATATGCCAATTCAGCCAATAGCAGCTGAAGGAATAAAAGGTTATATTGAACTTTTACCCGAATATGCAGAAGGATTGAAAGATTTAGAGGAATTTTCGCACATAACCTTGGTATATCATTTTCATAAAATCGAAGGATACGAGCTTGTTGTTACACCATTTATGGATACCGAAAAACATGGCATATTTGCTACTAAAGCTCCTAAAAGACCCAATGCAATTGGAATTTCGACTGTGAAACTGATTAGAATTGAAGGAAATATCCTGCATATTGAACAAGTGGATATGCTAAACGAGACTCCGCTTATCGATATAAAACCATTCTACCCGAGATACGATAATCGTGAAAATGTGCGTATTGGATGGTTGGAGAAAAACAAAAATTTACCGCTGGAGAAACTTCGTTCCGACGAACGGTTCAAATAGATAAAAACATCATTCTCATTAACGAGAAAATGATTTGAACGCTTGTAAAATGCTTTCTCAATGTTGAGAAAGGGTAATAATTCATTTTTGGCACTTTCTCTTTAACGAGAAACTATATTTTATCCATTTCCACTGCTTTCTCATTAACGAGAAAGGTATAAAAATCCGTTTTCGGCACTTTCTCATTAACGAGAAACAATATTTTATCCATTTTTAGTGCTTTCTCATTAACGAGAAAGTTCTGATAATCCGCTTTTAGTCTTTTCTCTTTATCGAGGCAATAGTGATCATTCAATTCCAAATCCGCCTCTCACTATTGATGAATATTGATCCTAAATCGGTCGACTTTTTTCCTACCTTTTAAGTATAAAACCCTACATTGATGTAGGAATTCCCCACTTCACTCATTATCCACATTTCAGACATTTCAGTTTTACAACACTAAAAAATAAAATTTTATAAAACTGTATATCAGCAAATTACACCGAACAAAATGGCTATAAAAAACAGGCCAAAATGTTAATGGCACGGTAAATGAATAAGGGTTGTCAAGTTATTCAAAACTTACACAAATCAAAAACATTAGTTATTCATTTAAAATATAAAAAAGATGAGAAAAATTGCGATCTACGGAAAAGGCGGAATTGGTAAAAGTACCACAACGCAAAACACTGTTGCCGGTTTGGCAGAAATGGGAAAAAAAGTAATGGTAGTGGGTTGTGACCCTAAAGCGGACTCTACCCGTTTACTTCTTCACGGTTTGGCACAGAAAACAGTATTGGACACTTTGCGCGACGAAGGTGAAGACATCGACTTGGATGATGTATTGAAACCTGGCTTTAAAGCTACCAGTTGCGTTGAATCAGGTGGTCCTGAGCCTGGTGTAGGATGTGCCGGTCGTGGTATCATTACTTCTATCAACTTGTTGGAGCAATTGGGTGCTTATGACGATGACAAAGCATTGGACTATGTGTTCTACGATGTATTGGGTGACGTAGTTTGTGGTGGATTCGCCATGCCAATCCGCGATGGAAAAGCCGAAGAAGTTTATATCGTTGTATCG
The DNA here is from genome assembly GCA_037134195.1 of Paludibacter sp. Lineage (GTDB taxonomy): Bacteria > Bacteroidota > Bacteroidia > Bacteroidales > Paludibacteraceae > Paludibacter. The sequence continues at coordinate 4,222 of JBAXMR010000160.1, forward strand.
GGCGAAATGATGGCTATGTATGCAGCCAACAACATTTGTAAATCAATCTCCAAATTTGGTAAAGTGGGAACAGTTCGCCTGGGTGGTTTGATTTGTAACTCACGTAAGGTAGACAACGAAGCTAACATGATTGAAGAATTTGCCCGTCAGTTGGGAACTCAAATGATTCACTTCGTACCACGCGACAACATGGTTCAACATGCCGAAATCAACCGCAAAACAGTTATCGATCACGCTCCGGAACACGGTCAGGCAGATGAATATCGTTCATTGGCTAAGAAAATCAACGATAATGAAATGTTTGTAATCCCAAAACCATTGGAAATGGCTGCATTGGAAGAGCTATTGGTTGGATTTGGTATTATGAATTAAGAAGCCCCCTAAATCCCCCGAAGGGGGACTTTAAGAGCGTAGTTACTAATAAAAAGAGAGAATAAAAATTAAATAAACCAATCCCTTATACTCCCCCTTCGGGGGTTGGGGGGCTAATATTAAACGATATGTATTTATTAAGAGCAATTGTTCGTCCGGAGAAATCAAGCGTAGTAATGAAAGCATTATTCGATGCAGGCTTTCCGGCTATTACAAAACTGGCCGTATTCGGTCGTGGTAAACAACGTGGTATTAAAGTAGGAAATGTAACATACGATGAGCTTCCTAAAGACTTGCTTATGATGGTTATTCCTGAAAAAGATAAAGATTTCGTAATCGAAACCATCATGATGTCAGCCCGTTCGGGTGATAAAGGGCAGTTTGGTGATGGTAAAATCTTCGTTACTCCGGTAGAAGAAAGCTACACTATTTCAAGCGGTAAGAAAGACTAATTACACTTCGTGTGATATTAAGATATTAGCCTTCGGCTGATATTAATAGATATTATTCTATATAAACTCAGGATTCATATCAGCGAAGCAAGTATCATGACCAAAGGGAATAATATCGCGAAGCAAATATCGCTGTAGGCAAACAACATAAAAAAAGAAGATTATGAAACTAATATTAGCAATGATACGCATCGACAAAATGGTCGAAACCAAGTTGGCTCTTTCGGATGCCGGTCTGCCTTCGTTCACGGCTATGCCTGTACTGGGACGCGGGAAAGGTAAAGGTGGTTTTGAAAAAGCTACCGGACTGGATGAAGACCAACAAGAACTCATTATAGAGATGCCACGTTTGAAATCCAAACGAATGATTACACTGGTAGTTACCGACGAGAAAAAAGAACTGGCAGTGGAAACACTTATCAAAGTCAATCAAACAGGTAAAAGTGGTGATGGAAAAATATTTGTAATTCCGGCTCAGGATTCAATCCGTGTTCGTACGGGTGAGAGCGGTGATATTACACTGGATTAATTGTCAATTATCAATTATCAATTATCAATTAAAAAGTTATGGGAAAGACATTAATAGAAGAACTGGACATGAGTAAGTTCACCGAAGAGGTGATTAAGGCTTACCCAAGCAAGGTTGCCAAGAAAAGAGCAAAATCGATTGTGGTAAACGACCCCGATTCGATTCCTCAAATCCAATCGAATGTGCGTACTATTCCGGGTATCATTACCCAACGTGGTTGTACGTATGCAGGTTGTAAAGGGGTGGTTCTCGGTCCTACAAGGGACATTATCAACATAACGCACGGACCAATCGGTTGTGGATTCTACTCGTGGTTGACACGTCGTAACCAAACCCGCGCCGACAAACCGGAAATGGATAACTTCATTCCATATACATTCTCAACCGATATGCAGGATTCAAATATCGTGTTTGGTGGAGAAGAAAAACTAAAAGTCGCCATTCGCGAAGCCATAGAGTTATTCAACCCAAAAGGTATTGCCATATTCTCAACCTGTCCCGTAGGACTGATTGGTGACGATGTTCACCGGGTAGCCCGCCAGATGAAAGAAGAATATCCGGGAGTAAATGTTTTTGGTTTCTCTTGCGAAGGTTACCGTGGAGTATCACAATCGGCCGGTCACCACATTGCCAACAACGGTCTGTATAAAAACCTTATCGGTAATAACGACAACTATGTACGCAAACACAAATACGCAGTAAACGTACTGGGTGAATACAATATCGGTGGTGACGCTTTTGTTATCGAAGACTTGTTCGAACGTATTGGAGTTGACATTGTTGCTACCATGTCGGGTAACTCTACCCTGGAGCAATTTGAAACTGCACACACAGCCGACTTCAGCTTGGTAATGTGCCACCGTTCTATCAACTACGTGGCAGAAATGTTGGAAACTTCGTTCGGTATTCCTTGGGCAAAAGCTAACTTTATTGGTGCCGAAGCAACTGCCAAAACATTACGCAAGGTAGGTCAGTATTTCGGAGATCAGGAATTGATGGACAGAATAGAAGTGGTTATTGAAGACGAAATGAAAGCTGTAACTGCTGCTGCCGAAAAAGCAAAATTGAAAACTACCGGCAAAACAGTTATGATGTTCGTAGGTGGATCACGTGCTCACCATTATCAGGAATTGTTCAACGAGCTTGAAATGGAAACATTGGTAGCCGGTTATGAGTTTGGACACCGCGATGACTACGAAGGTCGCCGTGTAATTCCAACTATTAAGATTGATGCCGATAGCCGTAACATTGAAGAAATTACCGTATATCCGGATGCTACACGCTACAACCCACGTAAGAGTGAAGAAGAACTGGCACAACTGAAAGAAGCTTTCGACATTGAGTTCAACGAATACAAAGGTATGATGAACGACATGAAAAAAGGTGCATTGGTAGTGGACGATTTGAGTCACCACGAAATGGAAAAACTGGTAGAACTTTACAAACCGGATGTTTTCTGTGCCGGAATCAAAGAAAAATATGTGGTTCAGAAAATGGGTATCCCCATGAAACAGCTCCACAACTACGATAACGGTGGACCTTATGCAGCTTTCGCAGGTGCTATCAACTTCTACAAGGACATTGAAATGATTGCTTGCAGCACCATTTTCAAACAAATGAAAGCGCCTTGGGAACGCGAAGAATACGTGGAAGCGGAATACGTGTTTAATTAATAATTCACAATTAATAATTAATAATTGACAGTTCTCATTTATTGATTATTATTGAACGACTATTAATTTTTAATTATTAATTTTTAATTAGATTATTATGTTACTTAGACATACAACAGCAAAAGAAATAGACAGAAAGGCGTTGACTATCAACCCTGCCA
>JBAXMR010000161.1:0-7167 GCA_037134195.1 Paludibacter sp.
AGGGGTATGAATTAGGAAAGAAAGTAGGTCGATTTTTGTCTTTTTTCTGTCCTTTTTGTGGGAACGTACAACAAAGAAAAAACCCTACAAATCACTGAATTTGTAGGGTTTGACTCCTTTTTGTCGCTAACTTTCGTAGCTATTTTGCGGAGAGAGAGGGATTCGAACCCCCGGTACCCTTTTGGAGTACACACGCTTTCCAAGCGTGCCTCTTAAACCACTCGAGCATCTCTCCTTTTTTGGAGTCACAAAAGTAAAACAAAAAAACGAGATATTAAAATGAAAAATCAGATTGCAAAAAGCGATTTGGCATTGAGTGTAGTTTGCTCGTCAATGTGCTGCAATGTACAATTATAAACTTCTGCCAGCTTTTGTGCAACAAGCAGTGTATAAGCACTTTCGTTGCGTTTTCCGCGGTGGGGTACAGGTGTGAGGTAAGGCGAATCTGTTTCCAGCAAAATATATTTCAGCTCAATTTGCTCAACTACGGCTGTCAATCCTGAGTTTTTAAAAGTCACTATTCCATTGATACCGAGTTGAAATCCGCCAAATTCAATGATTTCACGTGCTTCTTCAACAGAACCCGTGAAACTATGAAAAACCCCTCTCAATCCTGAATTTTTGTACGGTTGAAGCACCTGCATGGTTTCCCTGAACGAATCACGAACATGAATAATTACCGGTAAGTTAAATTCCAATGCCCACTCAATTTGCTGTTGAAATGCGATAATTTGCTCAGCAAGAAAGCTTTTGTCCCAGTAAAGGTCAATACCGATTTCACCCACAGCAATCCAGCTTCTGCGCTCCAGTTCCGATTTTATAATAGCCAGCTGCTCTTTGTAATTCTCCTTTACGCTTGTGGGATGAAGTCCGATGGCAGCAAAGCAATACTGCGGATATTCTGTTTCAAGCGCTAGCATTTGAGGCAGAGTTTCACTGTCGACATTGGGAAGAATAATATGTGAAACTCCGGCATCTTTAGCCCGCTGAATGGCTTGGCCACGGTCAGTGTCGAACTCTTCAGAATAAATATGGGAGTGAGTATCAACCATTTACAATTTGTTCATTTACAACTTACAATTGCTAACAAAAAGTTATTAAGCACTAAAGATGTATCAATAATTATATTTATACGTCAAAATTCTAAAGTTGCAATCGTAAATTTTAAAATTGTACATCGTAAATTCCTTTTATTCCCACTCAATAGTTGCTGGCGGTTTAGAGCTGATATCGTATACCACGCGATTTACTCCTTTAACTTTGTTGATGATTTCGTTGGACATTTTAGCCAAAAAGTCGTAAGGCAATTGCGCCCAATCAGCTGTCATGGCATCGGTGGAAGTTACGGCACGTAAAGCAACAGCATTTTCGTAGGTTCGTTCGTCACCCATCACACCCACCGATTGTACCGGAAGCAGAATGACGCCTGCCTGCCAAACTTTATCATATAAATTCCACTCACGAAGTCCGTTGATAAAAATATCGTCGGCATCCTGCAAAATTCTAACTTTCTCTTCCGTGATATCACCCAGAATACGTACTGCGAGTCCTGGTCCTGGGAACGGTTGACGTTTAATAAGATGGTGCATCATACCTAATTCAGTTCCCACACGGCGTACTTCGTCTTTGAAAAGTAATCGCAATGGTTCACAAAGCTTTAAATGCATTTTCTCGGGAAGTCCACCCACGTTGTGGTGCGATTTAATCACCGTTCCGGTAATGGAAAGCGATTCAATAATATCGGGATAAATGGTGCCTTGAGCCAGCCATTTTACATCTTTTATTTTGTGAGCTTCTTCATCGAACACGTCAATAAAACCACTACCAATGATTTTTCGTTTTTGCTCGGGGTCAGAAACTCCGGCTAATGCTTTGTAGAAACGCTCTTTCACGTTTACGCCAATCACATTCAAACCTAAATGTTCGTAATCGCGCATCACGTTTTCAAACTCGTTTTTTCGCAACAAACCGTGATCCACAAAAATACAAGTCAGGTTTTTGCCAATGGCTTTATTGAGCAGCACCGCAGCCACAGATGAATCCACACCTCCGGAAAGTCCCAAAACAATTTTGTCATTACCCAATTGTCTTTTCAGTTCAGCAACAGTCGATTCCACAAATGAAGCTGGTGACCAATCACGTATACATTCGCAGATATTCAGGAAATTTTCGAGCAATTGCGTACCATCCAAGGTGTGAAATACTTCCGGATGAAATTGTACACCCCAGGTTTTCTCACCTTCTACTTTAAAGGCAGCCAGTTCAACATCGTCGGTACTGGCAATTTTCTTGAAACTGTCTGGAATTTTAGTAATACTATCACCATGAGACATCCAGATTTGTGAACCGGGTTGAATATCTTTCAGCAATAAATCATTCTGATCTATAAAAGTCATATTCGCACGACCATATTCGCGTGAACCAGCTGATTCTACACTCCCACCAGACGTATAAGCCATAAACTGAGCTCCATAACATATACCAAGAACAGGAAACGTACCACGAATGTTACTTAAATCAGTTTTAAATGCTGCAGGATCATACACCGAAAATGGGCTTCCAGAAAGAATAACACCTTTTATTTTCTCTGTATTTTCAGGAAATTTATTGTAAGGCAATATCTCGCAATATTCATTGAGTTCCCGTAGTCGACGACCTATTAACTGTGTTGTTTGTGATCCGAAATCTAGAATGATAATTTTTTCCATTGGTGGGTTTTATCTTTGAAAAGTTGCGCAAAAGTACAAAAAGTACATATTTTACACAAGGTTGAAAATGCTAATATTATCAATATAATTAGTCCTAAAAAACATATAAAAGTTTTTTAGGACTAATCATTTTAAACTAAATTATGCTTCTCCTCCCCCAAAAGCCATAGGAACAGGTGGTACAAAACCGTTATCAGGAACTTTGATTTTTCCGTTTTGCGATTCGTATTTGGCAATATTATCCTGCAATGCAAAAAGCAGACGTTTAGCATGTTCCGGAGTCAGAATAATGCGTGATTTTACGTTTGCTTTGGGAGTTCCGGGCATCATGCGTACAAAATCCACTACAAACTCGGATGTTGAATGTGAAATAATTGCCAGATTTGAATAAATACCTTCAGCTACTTCAGCTGAAAGTTCGATGTTAATTTGATTGTCCTGATTTTCCATTATAACTTTAATTAATTCTGAGAATGTTTTTTTTAAATTCAATACAAATATAAAGCTATTTTTCCTGATAAACATTCTATAATAACTATATTTGCAAATATTTAATCAGATAAAATGATTAATAAATGAATTAGCACCAAAACGGAACATAAACAATAAAAAACTGTTGTATGCTATATACTTAAAAGCCAATGAAGTCACCTGAAATTCCTTTGAATGAAAAAGAACGGTTAATTGCTTTAGAATCCTATTCAGTACTTGACACCTTGCCTGAAGAAGATTATGACAATCTAACCACAATTGCTGCCGAAATTTGTGGATCACCAATAGCTTTGATAAGTCTGATTGACAAAAACCGACAATGGTTTAAGTCGCATTATGGATTAGCTGCAACCGAGACGCCAAGAGAAATTGCCTTTTGCGCACATGCCATAAACGATGCAGATAAAATATTAATTGTAACCGATTCGAGGTTAGACAACAGATTTCATGACAATCCTCTGGTGACAGGTGATCCACATGTAGTATTTTATGCAGGTGTGCCATTAGTCAATAATGAAAATCTCGCTTTAGGAACTTTATGCGTTATCGACCATAATCCAAAGACACTCAGCGAATCACAACTCAAATCACTTGAATCGTTAGGAAAACAGGTTGTAAATTTATTGGAACTCAGAAGAAATAAAAAATTATTAGAGGAAACTGTTCATAAACTTCAGGAAAAAAACCATGATTTGGAGCGCTTTGCTTCAGTTGCTGCACATGATTTAAAATCTCCACTTATTGGAATTTCAGGTATCAGCAAGTTATTTTCTGAAAAATACGATTCCGTAATCGATGAAAATGGCAAATACCTGTTGTCGATGATGGTAAGTGCAACAAACAAACTTAGGATACTTATCGATGGATTGCTTGAATATAGCAGAACTGAATCCGTAATTAATGAAAATAAAACTCTGATAAAAACCAGTGAACTAACTGATTATTTAATTGAATTATACTCACATGGAACTAATTTAGAGATTAAAACCTATGCAGGAGTAAATGAGTTTTATGCAAATAATACAGCTATTGACCAGATTTTAATCAATTTAGTGGCAAATGCTATTAAATACAACGATAAAGAACTCATTCAGATAAATATATCATTCACTGATTATGAGACTCATTATGAATGTATTGTTGAGGATAATGGTGTAGGAATACCTGAATCTCAGTTTGAAAAGATTTTTCTGATTTTTGAATCAAGTGGAAAAAAAGACAGATTTGGAAATACCGGAAATGGAATAGGACTTGCAACTGTAAAGAAAATGGTCGAAATAATGGGTGGAAAAATTCATGTTGAATCGGAAATCGGTAAGGGTTCAAAATTTATTTTTACTTTCAAGAAATAATTGAAATACGTTAATTTCATGAATCCTGTTTTTTTCGAAAATCAATCCGAATTCCGAAAATGGTTGGTAAAGAACCATTTAACTGAGAAAGAGTTAGTTGTTGGATTTTACAAAGTAAATTCCGTCAAACCATCCATGACATGGTCAGAATCTGTCGATCAGGCAATTTGTTTTGGTTGGATTGACAGCATTCGAAAAACCCTTGATAATGAGAGCTACAGCATTCGGTTCTCTCCACGAAATCCCAAAAGCATTTGGAGCGAAATAAATATAAAGAAGGTCGAAAACATTTTGGAGAAAGGACTTATGACACCAAAAGGGTTGGAACTTTTCAAAAACAGAAAGGAAGACAAATCAGCTTTGTACAGCTATGAAAACAAACCGCTAGAATTACCTTCAGAGTTCAGATTAAAACTTGAATCAAATAAAGAGGCCTTTGATTTTTTCGACAAACAATCTGCTACTTATAAAAAGACTGCCTATTTTTGGGTACTGAGTGCTAAGCTTGAAGAAACCCGAACAAACAGATTGGAAAAATTAATCGTTAAGAGTGAGAAACACCAAAAGATATTTTAAACAATAAATTCAGTACAACAATGAAAAAGAGCAATTTAATTATCGGATTACTTATTTTCGCCAGTGGTTTTCAACTTTACAGTCAATCTGTAGATATTCCAAAACAGGAGCCCATTATTTACACAATCGGTTACAACAAAGTTCCCAACAAATTCAATGCACCGCTAATTGGTTTCGTGAATGTTGCCAAAGGTAGTCACACGGGCTTGCAAATCGGATTTCTCAACACTACTGCTGCAAACTTTAAAGGACTTGGAATAGGTTTTGCCAATACTATTGGAGGGGATAATACGGGAGCAAGTATTGGATTCTTTAATACAATAGGTGCTACGACAAAAGGAATAGACATAGGTTTCTTCAACACAATAGGTAACAGTGGTTCGGGTGTCGAAGTAGGGTTTTTCAATACCCTCGGAAATTCATATCACGGAATTCAAACTGGTTTTTTCAACACACTTGGAAATAGTGCTGATGGCATACAGATTGGGTTCTCAAATATCCTGGGTAACTCTATGAACGGTGTACAAGTTGGTTTTTCCAATATTCTTGGAAATAAAATAACTGGAATACAAGTTGGATTCTCCAATATTGTTGGCAAGGAAGTAAAAGGACTTCAAATAGGTTTTTACAACCGTACACGTAAATTATCCGGATTAGAAATCGGATTTTTAAATGTAATAGACACCGTGAATTCAGGTATTCCATTCGGATTTTTGACAGCTGTAAAAAAAGGAGGTTACCGGACATTGGAAGTTGGCACTAATGAAATGTTCCCAATAAATATTGCGTACAAAACAGGTGTAAAAGACTTTTATACTTCACTGCTCTTTTCATATAGTCCGATTTCCGATAGTCATTTTGGTATTGGAATGGGAATCGGATCAATCATACCATTGAATAAAAAACTTGATTTCAATCCTGAATTATTATCACAAATTACCTGCACTATACTTTGGGATCAAATTTATAGTCTGGATTTGAATTTGAATTACAAATTGTCTGAGAAATTCAGTATTATCGCCGGACCAACGGTTGTTTGGAATCATTTGAAGAATGGAAATGTATTCCACAAACCCGTTTTTGCACTTTATGAAAATAAATTAGATGCAAACAATAGGATACTGATTGGATTGAAAGCAGCTCTGAGTTATCAATTTTAGAGCAAATTAATTAAAACAAAATCCCGGTAATCAATTGATTATCGGGATTATTCGTGCGGCTGAAGGGACTCGAACCCACACACCTCTCGGTACCAGATCCTAAGTCTGGCGCGGCTACCAATTACGCCACAGCCGCATACTGTGTTTGTTAGCGGGTGCAAAGATACACTCTTTTTTTGTTCCTGCAAATGGTTTTGGGTAGAAAGTTTATAAAGTTTGAAAGTTAATAAGCAATAAAGAGAAACTGTTTTTGTCAACTACAAACTATCCATTATAAACTTTTATTACTGCCTCAGTGTTTTTGCCAATCTGCTTGCCGTACTCAAAAAAGCAGGATCAATCAATTCTTTGTGCGAAACTCTGATAGGATTTATGTCAATGCCGCCACGACGGGTGTACATGGCTGCCACCATCAATTTTTCCGGTTTAAAAATATCATTGAACCGTTTATAAATCATTTCCACCACTTCCTCATGAAAATGATTTTCTTTACGGAATGACACCAGATAAGCTACTAACGATGACAAATCAATTTCGTAATGCGTTGAAATCCTTACAAACAAATCGCCCCAATCGGGCTGATTAGTTACACGGCAGTTCGATCGCAGCAAATCAGTCCGGAAAGCGTAGTCATGAATGCTGTCCGACAGTTTTCCTTTCAATAATGCCGGAGTTTCCAAAAAATGAGCAAATTCCATTGATTCAAGTGTTCCGGGAACGATTAAATCAATAAGCTGGCTGTTTTTCAAATCAGGGAAAGCAATTTGTTCCACACTTTTGTCATTAAAAAAAACAACAGTCACTTCAGTTTCGAGCAAAGCACTTAAATCACGCTGAATAATTCCTATCACTAATTTTTCGGATTCCTGAATTGTTTTT
>JBAXMR010000162.1:0-7165 GCA_037134195.1 Paludibacter sp.
ACTTTTTAGTTGTTTTGTTACTTTAAAGTGGTCAACGTATTTCAGGCATTGACAGGCAAGCGGCAAGCGGTAAGCAGTTAGTGGCAAGTGGTATGATACAAATGTTTGATAAACATACAATTTTAAACTGTATTAACGTTATAAACTTTCAAACTAGTTTACTATTTTCCTTATTTCCGCATGAATATCCTCCCAAACAGCATCAGTCATTTTAGCTCCAAGCACTTCTACCACATTGCCCGAAACCAATGATCCAATTTCTCCGCAAACTTCAAGTGAATAATCATTAGCCAGTCCATATAAGAATCCGGCAGCATATAAATCACCCGCACCTGTGGTATCTATAGCATTGGCCAATCGGGGTTTAATCTGAACATGGTTGTCGCCAGATTTAATATACGAGCCTTCCTTACCCACCTTTACCACCGCAATATCGCAATGATCCGAAATATGAATAAGTGCTTCTTTAGGTTCTTTGCCGGTGAATGCACGCGCTTCCTCTTCATTGGCAAAAACAATATCGACATATTCCTTTACAATTTCATAAAGAAAATCGAGATTTGCTTCTACTACATTGTAGCTCGCCAAATCAATAGAGACCTTCATGCCTGCTTCTTTAGCCATTTTTACAGCGGTACGAATCAAATCATGGTTTTGAACCAGATATCCTTCAATATGGAAAATATCATACCCAACAAACATTTCAGGATTTAAATCTCCGGCTTCAAGTTCGCAGGCAGCCCCGAGGTAAGTACAAAGTGTACGTTCACTATCCGGCGAAACCAACACAATACAGCGTCCGGAAGGCGTTTCGCTTAATAATAATTGTGGTTCAACTCCATTATTTAGAGAATCGTTTGTGAAAAATAGCCCAATATCATCCTTTCCTATTTTGCCGACAAATCCGGCATTCATTCCAAGCTTTGTAATACCGTTGATGGTATTTGATGCAGAACCTCCGGTAGCCATTGCCTTGTTAAATTCACTTACTGCTGCGCTAATTTGCTCAGACCGCTCGGTATTTATTAATTGCATTCCGCCTTTTGGCAAATTTAAAGACAATAAAATGTTGTCATTGTCAATCTGCAATAAAATGTCTGTCAGGGCATTACCCATTCCTAATACTTTCTTCATAAAAATTAATCCTTATTTTTCTGCAAAGATATTGCATATTTCAATAAAACCTATTACTTTTGCAACGCATTTGAAAAAATGTACAGCCAAAATTCTTCCTTAGCTCAGTTGGTTAGAGCATCTGACTGTTAATCAGAGGGTCCTTGGTTCAAGTCCAAGAGGGAGAGCTTTTAAAAAAGCTAAAGCGCAACATGAAAGCGTTTTAGCTTTTTTGTTTTAAGTAATTTGCCCCACATTTGCCCCACCCAAATCTTCGGACTGCCATTAATTCCCATATTTTAATGCATATATACATTGTACAAGAAATTACTATTCTAATTTAAGATAGTCAGGGATAAATGTTGTTGATTTTTATTATAAGTACAAAACAGATAGGGAAGGAAATAAGCTCCACTATATCAGGTATAAGGTCAAAGCTAAGCGTGGTAGCAATGCCATAGTTTAATAAATATAAGGGTGTAAATGAGCTCTTTTCTTTTTCCGATAAAATTTGTTCTGAAAATATTTTTTTGAGATCAATAGATATGGGATTGAAGGATTTGTGCAAAATAGCTGAAGTGGAAGATGTATCAACGTATACTTTCCGGCACTCTTGGGCTACCATCGCACAAAACCAATGTGGCGCATCTACTGAATAGGTTGGATTTGCATTAAATCACACCTCCGCCCACCGGGTTACTGAGGGTTACATTAAAAAGGATTTTTCGCCAATTGAAAAACTAAATATCTCAATATTTGATTATACTTAAAGATATAAAATACGAAATAATAGCATAGAACTTATTGAGTGCAAATACTGTGGCTATAGATATTAGTAATTTGAATTCTAAATAGTTATTTCACTATTTCAAACTCTCCTTTCAACTTAATGTCTTCGGAACTGCTTCCAATCCAAACTTCAAATTTTCCGGGTTCAACTGTCCAGTGCATATCTTTATCCAGCAATTCCAAATCGGCTGGTTTCAGCTTGAAATTAATTGTTTTGGTTTCGTTGGGGTTTAAAGTAACACGTTCAAAACCTCGTAACTGTGACTCATAAACAGTTACACTGCTAACCAAATCTTTTACATAAAGTTGGACTACTTCGTCGCCTTTGCGGCTACCGGAATTTTTAATATCCACTGAAACTGCAATTTCGCCCTGTGGATTTTGGGTTGTCGGAGTGATTTTAAGATTTGAATAGACAAATGTTGTATAACTTAACCCGTAACCAAACGGATAAAGCGCACCATTCACCGATGTATTTCCATATCCATTCGGTCCCTGACTAGGTTGTCCTGCTTGTGAACCTGGTTTGAAAGGAAAATTCAGTTCAATTTGTCCCACTGATTTTGGAAAAGTAACCGATAATTTGCCACCCGGATTATAATCGCCAAAAATGGTTTCTGCAATGGCTTGACCACCCAATGCATTTGGAAACCATGCTTCCAAAATTGCTGGTAAAAAGCGATTCTCCCAATTGATGGTCAAAGGTTGTCCATTAATCAACACCAGCACAATCGGTTTTCCGGTTTCTTTTAGAGCCATCAGTAGTTGTAATTGACGACCAGGAAGTCCTAATCCTGTGCGAGATTTGCTTTCACCACAACGTTTTTCATCTTCACCCACCACAGCAATGACAATATCCGATTGTTTTGCTTTTTCAACGGCTTCATTGATTGATTTTTGTTCTTCCTGAGTCAACGGAGTTGGTATAATTTCGCTTTCAGGCCAGATAGCATCCACCACATCACAACCTTGCGCATAATTAATATTGGCTGATTTCCCAACGTAATTTTTAATACCATCCAATACATTAGTAATCGTCAGATTCTGTGGGCCATAACGACTGATATAAGCATCTTTATTGGTTGCCAGCGGACCGGTTACCAATATATTTTTCAATGATTTAAGGTTCAATGGTAACAGATTATTTTCATTCTTAAGCAACACCAGTGATTCGTGTGCCATTTGCAATACAAAATCCTTAGTATCAGGTGAAGTAACAATTTTATCGGCTGCTTTAAGGTCTTTTACATAAGGCGAATCAAACAAACCCAATTGAAATTTTACCCGCAACACGTCAGAAACATTTCTGTCTAATGTTTTCATGGGGAGTTTTCCTTCGTTTACAAGTTCACGTAAAGGAAGAATATAATCTTGTGGTGGTGTGAATTGAGTTCTCACATTCAAACCTGCTTCAGCTACCTGAAGAACAGCCTCTTTATAATCACCAGCGACATGGTGCTTGGTTTGCACAAATTCCACGGCTTCACTGTCGGATACAATAAATCCTCTGAATCCAAACTGATTACGAAGCAATTCTGTGAGAAAATAATAACTTGCACTGACCGGAACTCCATCCCAATCGTTATAACTGCTCATCACGCCCATAGGATGGGACTCGCTGACTATTTTCCGATACGGATACAAATAAAGTTCATGCATTTCACGTGGTGCAACGTGCGGATCAGTGCGGGCATCGCCATCCCGACCGCCTTTTGGAACACTATAAACAGCATAATGTTTCAGAGTTGAAGCAACACCTTGTGATTGAATACCTTCGACCATTTGTTGTCCGAGTGCAGTAACATGATACGGTTCTTCGCCGTAACATTCCAACACGCGTCCCCAACGTGGATCGCGGGCAAGGTCGAGAATGGGCGCATAGACATTGGTATAACCTAATGCTTTTGCTTCACGTCCTGCAATAATACCGGCTTGTCGAACTAAAGCTTTATTCCATGTACTACCAATAGCAATAGGCGCCGGAAGTGGAGTAGCACGGTCGTGATTCAGACCATGAATTCCTTCGTTGGAAAAATCCACCGGAATTCCCAGCCGTGTTTCTTCTATAAACCAACGTTGAATGGTATTTATTGCTTCAGCATGTTTGCTGTAAGGGTAAGAATATTGCGTTGTTTTTAGTCCGTTCAGTTGTTCATCAATATTGGCAATACCATCTTTCCAGATTTCGTTTTTCCAATCGGGTGTAGGCAATTCGTCTTTCAAAACACGTTTGTAACCATACAAAGTGGCACATTGGCAGGTTTTTTCATTCACGTTCATATGCTTCAACAAGTTACTCACGCGTTTTTCAATGGGTTGAAATGGGTCTTCGTAAATGTCTTTTTTACCATTTTTGTTAAAGTCAATCCAATCTTTATGATAAATAGATTGAGCAGAAAGATGGCTGGTAAATATTAAAACAATGGCAATTATACTGATTCTGAAGAACAATTCTTTATTCATTTTTAAGAGAATTTTTTTTGGATGATTCAATTTGATAAGTAGCCCCTGCTTTTGTTTCAAAAGTGTTCAGATAACTTTTCCCAACAATGGATTCTTGAATTTCAGTTTGCACCTTAATATTTTTAACCGTTATTGGCGAATTGGTTCTGAGTTTGCAAATTCCAGCATTATTACTCAAAATAGTTGCTGATTTTATTTTACCTTTATCCCAGTTTATATTAACATCAAATCCACCACGTGCTTTTAGTCCCGAAATGGAACCATTAGCCCAAGCATCGGGCAAGGCAGGCAGCAAATAGATTTCCTTTTGATGGCTTTGCATCAGCATTTCTGAAATGCTCTCGACCACACCAAAATTTCCATCAATTTGATACGGTGTACACGCATTCAACAAATTTGGATAGGTACCACCTTTTAATGTGAATCCCTTTTCGGTGGTGAAGGTCATGTCTTTTTGAAGTAATTTGTAGGCATAATTGCCCTCTAACAATCGTGCCCAAAAGCTTATTTTCCAAACTATTGACCAGCCAGTACCTCCATCACCTCTGATTTCCAGCGTTTTTTTGCAAGCCTTAAAAAGTTCCGGCGTTTCGAAAGGTGATATTTCATTTCCCGGATGCAAACAAAACAAGTGTGATACGTGTCGGTGTTGAGGATCTTTTTCATCGAAATCCTCAGCCCATTCCTGCAAATTACCTTTTTTGCCAATTTGATAGGGTAATAATTTATCTTTGGTTTGTTGCATTTTTTTGGCAAAATCTACATCAGTTGCCAATACATTAGAAGCATCAATCAAGTTTGTGAAAAGATTCCGAATCAAGGCCAAATCAATGGTTGCCGTTTTTGTAACCGACCAAATTTTTCCATCGGTAAGTTTGAAACTATTTTCGGGCGAAGTAGATGGCGAAGTAATTAAATGACCCTTTCCATCTTCTATCAACCAGTCTAAACAAAACTCTGCAGCACCTTTCATAAGCGGATAAGCCACCTTTCGCAGGTATTCTTTATCGCCATTGTAAGCATATTTTTCCCATACACTTTGACATAGCCATACGCCAGCCAGCGAGAAATTTGCCCAGCGTGGGTCGCCTTTCAAGTCACCTACTGGATTAGTCAATGCCCAAATATCGGAGTTGTGAGCTGCTGCCCAACCGTTGCAACCATAAATATTTTTTGCAGTTTCAGCTCCTGTTTTCGACATATTTATCACTTGCTGAATCAAGGGTTCGGCCATATCGCCCAATCCAGTTTTTTCGGCAGCCCAATAGTTCATTTCCAGATTGATATTGGTAGTGTAGTTCGATTTCCAAGGTGGACGAAGACCAACCGACCATTTGCCCGAAAGATTAGCTGGTATACCACCGGGTCTTGAACTTGAAATAAGCAAATACCTACCGTATTGATACAATATAACCTCCAATTTTTGGTCTGATTTATCGGTTTGGTAACGTTTCAAACGTTCGTCAGTTGGCAAGCTTTCCGCTTCTGGATTATTCGACAATTCAAATTTCAATCGTTGGAAATAATTCGAATAATCAGCAATGTGTCTGGATTTTAGCTCTTTGAATTTTTTGTTTCCCAAACCATTTAAATATTCTTTGGCCAATGCAGCTTCGTCTCGTCCTTCGCTCACAGGGCATTTGTCATAGCCATTAAAACTTGTTGCAATCGACAAAACAAGTGTCACATTGGTTGCTTTAGAAATGCTAATGCCTGTGTTATCAATCATTTCTTTTCCATCGTTTTCAATTGTCTTTACCCGCAATTGAAACCGCATCCCTTTACAGGCATCGCCCCATTGTTGAGGGCTATCCGAAGACAGCGCATTACCATTCATCAACCAATCTTTTCCGTCTGTTGAAAATGTTGTTTTCTGAACTGATTTGGCTGAAATATTAAAATATAGCTTATTTGGGGTTGATGAAGTAAGACGAATAACGATAACCTGATCGGGTGCCGAAACAAAAACTTCACGGGAAAAGGTTGTTTTCCCTACCGTAAAACGGGTTGTTGTAATGGCATTTGAGATATCAAGTTCACGGTAATAATTTGATACTTCGGCATCCGTACTTTGCTTCATAACCAAATCACCCACAGGCATATACGTCATGCTGGAATTGCCCTGCATTTTACGGCTCAACTGGTCGGCTAACTCATAGTTATTTTCGTCAAATGCTTTACGAATAGGTGCAAGAAAGCTTGGAGCAGCGGGATTTGGATTCCCATTTACCGGACCACCTGACCATAAAGTTTCTTCGTTCAAGTTGATGATTTCTTCTGCAGGGCGACCATAAACCATAGCGGCAAGTCGCCCATTCCCCACCGGTAGTGCATAGATAAATGACTCTGCCGGTGTTTTATACCAAAGCTTAAAAGGTTGATTTTTCGCAACTATAAATGTAAAATTTCCAATTAGGAATAAAAAAAACAGGATTCGTTTCATTTTTCTTTAATTTGATACATAGTTTCCGACTTCAATGAATTGCTTTTATAGCTAAAATTAATACGATAAATATCGTTTCCCCCAGATAAAATAAGCCAACAATAAGAATATCATGTATTTTCTCCTAAATTTAATCCAATTCACCGGTTTTCATTTTCAAACTTTTATTGCTATTATTCAAATTAATTTTTCCTTTTATTTCCAATTTAATTACAGTTGCAATTGGGTTTGGCATTTTAGCAGGCACATCAATTTGTAAGTCATTGTTGTTCAAGTTGAATTTAAGCTTTTTATTCGTTTCGTGTCAATGCCTGAAATACGTTGACCACTTTAAAGTAACAAAACAACTAAAAAGTG
>JBAXMR010000163.1:0-7014 GCA_037134195.1 Paludibacter sp.
TGCAATTTTTCAATTGCTTTGCAGCGGGTGCGCCTGCTCATGCAGGGCGCACCACTCGTCTATGTTCGCCTGCCCGCTGAACTGCATTTAGAAAGTGTTTCGCCCGCATTAATTGCATCGCTTTACGAAAGATATGTACGCCGCAATGGGCAGGATGCACATAGTCTTCTTCGTTAGGGGGCAGTGAAAAAATGAAACCAACATTGTCTAAAAAATGAATTATCTTTGCGAAAAACAAAAAGATATTATGTCAAAAATGAACAAATACAACAACGATTTTTATTCCAGAATCTCTGACATTTTAAAATTTGCGAGAAACAAAGTTGTCAAAACCGTAAACTCAACTATGGTTGAAACCTATTTTGAAATCGGAAGATTGATTGTGGTTGAGGAACAAAATGGTAGTGAGCGTGCTGAATACGGAAAACAAATCTTAATCGAATTGTCAAACAAACTGACAAAAGAATTCGGATTAGGCTTTTCTGTCACTAATTTGCAGCAAATGAAGAACTTCTATAGCATTTACGGAAAACAGCAGACAGTGTCTGCTAAATCTGACAGAATAAATATTCAACCTGTAAATGACTTTATGCTAAGTTGGTCTCACTATTTAAAACTCATGCGTATTGAGGATGTATCTGAACGAAAATTCTATGAAATAGAATGTGCAAAAAACAATTGGAGTCTTAGGGAATTACAAAGACAATATGATAGCGCATTATACACAAGATTATCCCTAAGCAGAGACAAAGAAGGAATTTTGAAACTGTCAGAAAAGGGACTTGTGATTGAAAAACCGCAAGATGCAATTAAAGATCCTTATGTTCTTGAATTTATCGGGTTGCCTGAAAAATCAGATTATTCCGAAAGTGATTTAGAACAAAAATTAATTGACAAACTGGAACATTTTTTATTAGAACTTGGGACTGGTTTTACATTTGTAGCCCGACAGAAAAGGATAAGTTTCGATGAAAAGAATTTTCGAATTGACTTAGTTTTTTACAACAGAATATTAAAATCATTTGTGCTGATTGACCTGAAAATTGGAGAATTGAAGCATCAAGATATTGGACAAATGCAAATGTATGTAAATTACTATGACAGAGAAATACGTCTTGCAGATGAAAACAAAACTGTTGGATTAATTCTGTGTCAGGACAAAAGTGAAGCTGTTGTTCAGTATACTCTTCCCGAAAACAACGAACAAATTTTTGCAAGTAAATATCAGACAGTTCTGCCAAGTAAAGAAAGATTGATTGAACTAATAGAAAAGCAAGACGAAAAATAATCACCGACCCCCTAAATCGAGTAGACTGCCCTGCCAGCCGAAACTGACAGGGAGAGCCTCTCACACCACTGTACGTACGGGTCACGTATACAGCGGTTCGCCAAGATAAGGAGTGAAGTGTTGGTAATAAGTAAGCAGTGATTCGTAACCACGCTTTTGCAAGCGGTCGAGGGTGATAGTAGTCACAAGAATAGGGCTTTGAGCTACTGCCCAACCTCCCATTATTCATGTAGAGTTTATTCTTTTGTATTCGTGATTCGCTTCGCTTAATTCTTGTTCTACTCCAAATGTAAGCATTGTCCGCACTGACACCCACCCGAAGCAGGTTTTGATGCCATCCCGACCACAAAAGATGCTATCCCAACTACATACGATGCCATCCCAACTGCTTACGATGCCATCCCGACTGTTTCCGATGCTATCCCGACTGCTCCCGATGCCATCCCGACTGCTCCCGATGCCATCCCGACTGCTCCCGATGCTATCCCGACTACTTACGATGCCATCCTGACTGCTTCCGATGCCATCCCAACTGCTCCCGATGCCATCCCGACAACATACGATGCTATCCCCCTGCTACAGCACAATGCATCTTGTGGCATGTATAAAACCCTACAAGCAGAAAAAGCATACAACAATGAATATTACCTTCAAATATTTTGAGTCAATTGCTGATTTGATTGCAGAATAGAAATGATGGTACTGCCACACGATCAAATCGTTCGGTAGCAAGGGTTCTACAGTTGATTCGCTTGAAACTCATCCGATGACTTTCAGTCATCGGATGAGTAAAAATATCATCGTTTCTGTATTTTCTTCTTTACTTCAAATATCGCCAGACAAATAATTCCGGTAGTAACTGGCAGTAACCAATCGAGCGCTGACAACGTGGAAGTGTGGAAATATAGATTAAATACCGGAATATAGACAATCAATAAAACGCAAAAAAGTGAGGCTGAAAATGCCAGCAGCAGTTTTTTGTTTGAGAACAAATAGATTCCCAGTGCATTTCCAAAGGTTCGTCGGGAAAGAATATTGGCATATTGTCCGAAAATGATGGAAACAAAAGTAACTGTGATGGCTCTTTCATAATTAGTAGCACCGTGTGGATGTATGTAGATTGAATAAAGAAACGCACAGTAAGCCACGATTCCTATTACAATCCCTGAAAAAGCAATTCCTGTCATTACTTTTTTGGTGAGTATTTTGTCTTGCGAACTACGGGGCGGGGTTTCCATGATACTTTTTTCGGGTGGGTCGTAGGTAAGCATAGTAAGCGGAATCATTTCGCCAACAACATCAATCAATAAAATCTGTACAGCTAGTATTGGTACCGGAATTTTCAGGAAAATACCAACAAATCCAAATATCACGCACATTAGTTCTGCCACATTCGATGAAAGGTTTGTTTTAATGGTTTTTTCCAGGTTGCGGAATATAGTTCGTCCTTCTTTTATGGCTACTACGATGGTTGAGAAATTATCATCGAGCAAAATCATTCCGGCCGCTTCCTGAGCAACTTTCGATCCATTCTTTCCCATGGCAACACCAATGTCGGCTCGCTTCAGACTCAGGGTATCGTTTACCCCGTCGCCGGTTACCGCTACTACTTCGCCCTGTTTCATAAGTAAATCCACAATGCGGAATTTATCATCGGGCGTCACTCTCGAAAATATCAGTGCTCTGTTCTTAAAAACATCTTTCAATTGTTTATCAGTCATTCCAGATAAATCAGCTCCCTTAATCACCACCGGATATTCATCTCCCTCGTTCATCAATCCCACGTTTTTTGAGATTGTTTTTGCCGTTACCTCATTGTCGCCTGTAATGATGAAAACTTTGATGTGAGCCTTAAAAACAGAGGCAATGGCAGCTTTTACTTCCTTGTGGGGCGGATCCATCATGGTAACAAATCCGGCGAAGGTGATATCCTTTTCGGCATCTTCAACCGTATAATTCTTTTTGGTTTCAAGGTCTTTATAGGCAATAGCAATAACACGCAATGCCTGTTCCGAAAAGGTGGCTGCCATGGCCAGCAATTCCTTCTTCTTTGCAGGTGTCAGTTCACTTACTTTATCATTGTCAATCCATTTGGTTGAAACTTCCATCACCGCCTCTATCGAACCCTTTACAAATGATATAACCTTATGCTTATGCTGCCGGATAATGGTGGCTCTTTTTCGGAACGAATCGAAGGCAAAGGCTTTTACCAACGGATACTCTTTTTCAATTTCTTCGAGTTTAAAATCGGCTTTTAGGACCAGTGTAGAAAACGAAGTTTCAGTTGGGTCGCCAATGGAATACCACGAAGGATGATTTTTATCGGGTGGACTGACCTTGCCTTTGGAAGACAGGAAGCCAGAGAGAAAAAATATCTTCAAATCGCCCAATGTATTTTTTTTCAAAACGTTGGACTTATCGTCAGTTATTTCACCAATCGGTTCGTATCCCAATCCTGTAACAGAAAATATCTTGCCATCAAAATAGCAAGCGTTGATAGTCATTTCGTTTTTGGTGATGGTTCCGGTTTTATCGGAAGCAATAACGGTAGCCGATCCTAATGTTTGAGCGGAGGCAATATTCTTTACAATCGCCTTACGCTTTGCCAGTCGTCCAACAGCCAGTGCCAGTGCCAGCGATATTTGTGCAGGCAAGCCTTCGGGCACCATAGCCGCAGCAACACTCACCGCAAAAACAAGTGCCACAGCAACAGAATCTTTCATAAGCATCCGCGAAGTAAAAATAACTGCAGCAATAATTAAGGTTATATATGTTAGTTTTTTGGCGACATCGGCAATTTCAAGTTGAACAGGTGCATTTGTGGGTTTTATTTTTTCGGAAGTAGTGCTGATTTTACCAATCTCGGTTTGTAATCCGGTGGCATAAACAATTCCGGTGGCATCGCCTCTGGCAACTGTTGTTCCCATATATACGCAATTCTTTATTTCACTTACCGGTAGGTGCTTGTCAGTCGAAAATAAGGCATCTTTGTTGGAAGGAAGCGATTCACCGGTAAGAATGAATTCATTAACGGAGAATTCATCAGAATCAATGAGGCGAATATCGGCAGGAATGCCATCGCCTTCGGTTAAACTCACTACATCGCCCGGAACAAGTTCATCCACCCTGATCTCCGATATTTTTCCATCTCGAATAACATTGCATTTGTCGACAATCAAACTTTTGAGCGAAGCCAATATATTCTCTGACTTCCATTCTTCGTAAAAACCAATCATCGCGTTCAGAACAACAATAGCCATCAGGATAGAACCGTCGCGATATTGCCCCAGGTAATACGACACGGCAGCCGCCACAATCAGAATTAAAACCAGCGGACTGATGAACTGACGGAAGATTATTTTAAAAATACTGATAGTATTGGTTGCTTTCAACACATTGTCGCCATACTTTAGCCGAGCCTGCCTGATTTTGCGCTCGTCAAGACCAAGCTTCATATTGCTGTTCAGTTCTTTTTCAATTGTTTTAGTGTCTTCTTTGTAAAATTCCATAGTTGATACAATTTATAGGAAATGGTTGTAAAATGCCTGTTTAAGCACTTAAGACAAAGATCAGTATATTTCCACTTAGCCGAGTTATATAAAATCAGCGAAGAGTTATATGATTCACACATTTTATTTTTCCCTGATATTCTGTGAATTATACAACTTATTCAGCTAATCATGTAACATATCAACCAACGAATTAGATGTACTTTGTATAAAAATGAATTTTATGAAAAAGCTAATGAAAAGTGTATCACTTTTATGTATCGGAATGATTGTAGTTGGCATGACATCGTGTGCAGTTGGACTTCGCACAGATAATGGTCGGCACAGAGGTTGGTTTCAAAATCGCCATCGTGATGATGTAATAATTATTGATAAAGATGTGCATCACCGTCGTCCCTATGATATTGACAGGCGTTAAATAATAAATCGATTTGTAATGAGAATCAAGCTTACAACCTTATTATTGTCACTTGTATTAATTTGTAATGCTCAATTGACACTGAAACTCAGAACTTTCAACTTAGCTGACGTTCGCGAAACTTCGGACAGTATTGCACTGAATGCGAAAGAAAGCTTTAAGTACTCAGGTGAAGGCATACCGATTGGCAACCTGCAATATTATGTTGTCAATTATTGCAATGTAAATGACAGTACAAATACTATAAAAGTGATGTTCAGAATAGATTATGTGGGAGTAAATCAAACATACGAAAATCTGGGTACAGCTCAATATCTGTTTTATAAAGTTACCGGGCAGTTCATAAATCTGTTTCCTTTTTGGTGGAAATTTATGAAAAAATCTGCCATTGCAGATGAAGTATTAAAGGCAGGAAAGGATGAAACCAATGTCGGTGGTGCGACTTTTGATTTTAATGTAGAATCAGATCACTGGGTAATCGAGAAATTTTAATCTTTTCTATTCTGACTCATAAAGCCGAAGCCGGTTATTCAACTTAAGTATTTCAAACTGATTTTCGTCAATTTGTTTTAGCAGATGAGTAATGGTTTCGATTCCTTCTATATTAATGTCCAGTTCATAATAGAAGTTGACAAATTGCTCAAGCAACCTGAGTTGAGTTGCATCAATAAATCTCATTTTTCTTATTGTGCTAATTTCAATCAATCCCGTTTGATGCAGCGAACTGATAAACGAAACTTCGATGTGATGATTTGCACAAAACTCATCGACGGGTATTAAATATTTTGCTTGCATGGCGTTTTTCTATTAATCAAATTGTATTTCATATGTTGCGTGCAACGTTTCTATTTAGACGTTGCATGCAACGTTTTTATTTGGACGTTGCATTCAACGTTTTTATTTAGACGTTGCATGCAACGTCTCTACGCGTTTCTACATTCTTCGAACAATTTCTTTTGTTTTTCGGTCAAATTAACCGGTATTTTGATGGAATAGGTTAACTGTAAATCTCCAAACTGACCTTCTTTTTTGTAAACCGGAAATCCCTTTCCCTTTAAATTCACTTTCGTTCCGTTTTGTGTTTCGGGTTTCACTTTCAGTTTTACTTTTCCATCCATTGTTTCAACGGTTATTTCACCACCCAATACAGCAGTGTATATATCCAAATCAACGGTTATAAATAAATTTGCTCCAAGTCGTTTTATGTGAGAATGATTGGCAACCGAGAAGGTTATGTATAAATCACCGTTTGGACCGCCATTAGTTCCTGCACCTCCATGTCCTGCTATTTTGATGATTTGTCCGTTTTCCACTCCGGCAGGAATGGTTATTCGGATTGAATTTCCGTTGACGTTTAAGGTTTGTTTGTGGGTTTTGTAAGCATCTATCAGTTCCAGCTTAATTTCGGTAGTATAATCTTCACCGCGATATTTCGGTTGTCTGCCCCTACCCGCTCCTTGCCCACCAAACATAGATTCAAAGAAATCGGAAAAATCACCATCCGCTTGTCCTCCGAAATTGCGTGAACCACGCGATTGAGATGATTGAGTTTGCTGTTGCCTTTGTTTTTCATATTCATCACCATGTTGCCAGTTTTCTCCGTACTGGTCGTATTTCTTGCGTTTTTCGGTATCGCTCAGAACTTCATTCGCTTCATTTATTTGCTGAAAGTTGGCTTTCGCATCTGCATTGTTTGGATTCAGGTCGGGGTGATATTTGCGTGCCAACTTCCGGTAGGCATTTTTTGCACTAAAACCCCGTACACGGGGTAAGCTTTAATTAGTTTATTATCTGATATT
>JBAXMR010000164.1:0-7007 GCA_037134195.1 Paludibacter sp.
TGGGCTTCATGTTGGGTCTTCGTGCCTCGACCACACGAAGCCCTATGTATTATGTCTTTGGGTGTTGCCGATTTATCCAGCCCTAAAATCTTGTAATAATCTACGAAAGTCATTCGGGTAAAGGGTTTTATATTGCAAAAACACAAACCACAACAGACACATATATTGCATTTTAAAATATGCCCATATGTCTGTCATGATTTTGAAATTATTGCGGAATTAAATGATATTCTTTTTTGTCACTGCCATCCATATAGTAATACCAAAATGCTTTTTCCTCGAGTTTCAGTATAATCAGGGTTTTGGTGTTTACATTACTTACTTCGCTAATTTTAATTTCAGCATCATTCGTTTGAAATGCCCAGGTGGCAGTTCCACCTAATATACCCCATTGATAAGAATAAGTGCCTTGTTTTGTAAATGTTTCGGTATAAGCAGTCATTAACGAAGTGTAATCAGTTCCATTTACTTTGTAATTATCAATTTGCCATGCTTTTGAAACCCGATCTATCTTCGACACAAAAGTGATTCCGCTGTTATCAGGGTATTGGCTGCAACTTTGAAGGCCAATCATCATTAATCCAGACAAGATGACGAGAGTAGCTAATTTCTTAGTATTTTTCATTTGTTAGTGTTTTAGTGTGACAAAATTATCACTTGGCAAAGGTGAGAAAATCGGTTTGTCCCGGTGTTGCAAAATTGTTTGAAAGAGTTATATAATTCACGTATACAGTTGACAGTTGACAATTGACAATTGACAATTGACAATTGACAGTGGAAAGTTGATAGTTGCAATTCTATAAACTATAAACTGTCCACTATAAACTATTCTTTATACACCGGATAATCCGTATAGCCTTTTTCGTTGGCAGTATAAAACTCTTCCATATTTAACTCGTGCGACATGGGCCAATGATTTTTCATCCGCTTCACCAAATCGGGATTATTGATAAACATACGACCAAAGGCGATTAAATCAGCCTGAGAATTTTCAATAGCAGCTTCTGCACTTTCTCTGTTGTACCCACCTGAAAGAATAAGCGTATTTTTGAACCGGTTACGAATTATTATTTTTATTTCAACAGGTACTTCGGGAGCTCCCATAGACGAATGATCCACAATATGCAGGTAAGCTATCCCCAACTTATTCAGTTCCTCAGCCAGGTAGGTATAGGTTTCGTCAATTTCGGGATAATGAGGCATATCACTGGCAACACCAAAAGGTGATAATCGAACACCTGTTTTTTCTTTACCTATAACTTCGGAAACTTCTTTAATCACTTCGAGTACAAACCGACAGCGATTTACGATTGAACCACCGTATTTATCAATGCGCATATTACTGAAGGGAGAAAGAAATTGTTCCAACAAATAACCATTGGCTGCATGTAGTTCTACCCCATCAAAACCAGCATCAATAGCATGTTTGGCTGATGCAACAAATTCGGTCAGTGTTAGCAATAAATCTTCGTCATCCATTTGTTTTGGAACAGGAAAATCCTGCAACTGAAGTGAATCAGTCCAAATTTGACCGGAAGCCTTCACCGCCGATGGAGCTATAATGTGAGCACCTTCGTGTAAATTGAGTGAATTACTAATTCTACCTGTATGCATCAACTGTAAAAAAATTTTTCCACCTGCTTTGTGAACTTTATTTGTAGTTTTTTTCCAGCCTTCAACCTGTACTTTGCTAAAACATCCGGGCATTCTGGCATATCCCAATCCATTGGGAGAAGGTGCTGTACCTTCGGTTATGATCAATCCCGCTCCGGCTCGTTGACCATAAAATTCAGCCATTAAATCGTTAGGCACATTGCCAATAGCACGGCATCGGGTCATAGGAGCCATTACGATTCGGTTCTTTAATGTCAACTGGCCTAACTGGGTAGGCAAAAATAATTTATATCTGTTCATTGGGTTTGAAATATTTTATGTTTTGTATCGAAACAAAAGTAAAAAGAATGTAAGACCAGCCTGTTACACAACTTTGGTAATAAATTACATAATTCACACCTGAGTATTGAACACTACTTAATTGCTCCATTTCCAATTGAGAATTTCCGGCATATCCTGACCGTATTTGTTTACATACAGCTTGTGTTCAATAAGTTTTTCCTGCATCAACTGTTTCAGGTTTCCAGCACTTTCAGTTATCTGTGGTAATCTGTTGATTACATCCAGCACCAAATGA
Organism: Paludibacter sp.; assembly: GCA_037134195.1. Lineage (GTDB taxonomy): Bacteria > Bacteroidota > Bacteroidia > Bacteroidales > Paludibacteraceae > Paludibacter. The sequence goes on from JBAXMR010000164.1 coordinate 2,192, forward strand.
AAGCGATCCATATCATTCAACACCGTCATATCGAAATAAGTAGTGATAGTACCTTCTTCCTTATAACCCCGAACATGTAGGTTTTTATGATTGGTGCGTCGATAAGTCAGGCGATGAATAAGCCAGGGATAACCATGATAGGCGAAAATGATGGGTTTATCTTTGGTGAACAAATCATCAAAATCCGAATCGATTAATCCGTGTGGATGTTCAGCGTCGGGTTGTAACTTCATTAAATCAACCACATTGACTAATCTGATTTTCAGTTCGGGCAAGTGTTCCCGAAGAATGGAAACCGCAGCCAGCGTTTCAAGTGTTGGAACATCACCGCAACAAGCCATTACCACATCAGGTTCAATATCCTTTTTGCAACTTGCCCATTGCCACACACCTATTCCTTTGCTGCAATGGATTATTGCTTCTTCCATATTCAACCATTGCGGTGCCATGTATTTTCCGGCAATTACCACATTCACATAATTTCTGCTTCGTAAACAATGATCCCAAACCGATAACAAACAATTGGCATCGGGCGGCAGATAAACTCGAACAATCGACGCTTTTTTGTTGGTAACGAGGTCAATAAAACCCGGATCCTGATGCGTGAAACCGTTGTGTGCCTGTTGCCAGACATGCGAGGCAAGCAGGTAATTGAGCGAAGCAATTTTCTTTCGCCAGGGTAATTCAGCACTAACTTTCAACCATTTGGCATGTTGATTAAACATAGAGTCGACAATATGAATAAATGCTTCGTAGCAATTAAACAATCCATGTCTGCCGGTGAGCAAATATCCTTCGAGCCAACCTTCGCATTGATGTTCGCTCAACATTTCCATTACCCTTCCATCGGTAGCCAGAAACTCATCATTCTTTTCTGTCTGTGCTTCCCATTGACGATTAGTTACTTCGAAAACAGCATTCAACCGATTCGAAAGTGTTTCGTCGGGTCCAAAGATTCTGAAATTTCGCTGATTGCTATTTAATAGAATCACATCGCGAAGAAATACTCCCAGTTCGTGGGTATCGGCAGCCTGAACTGCTCCCGGTGAAGGCACTTTCACATGATATTTTTTAAAATCCGGCATGATTAAGTCCTGAAGCAATAATCCACCATTGGCATGAGGATTTGCACCCATTCGTTGCTTACCGGTTGGAGCTAATTCGGCCAATTCGGCAACAAGTCGACCATTCCTGTCGAAAAGTTCTTCGGGTTTGTAACTTTTCATCCAGTTTTCCAACAATTTCAGATGATCCGGATGCTGCGAATCAATCAATACCGGAATCTGATGAGCACGGAATGTTCCTTCAATCTCTACCCGATCCACTACTTTTGGTCCTGTCCAGCCTTTGGGTGATTTCAGTACAATCATTGGCCAACGGGGGCGTTCCGAATTGATCCCTTTTCTGGCATTACTTTGAATATCGAGTATTTCGGGAATGACAATGTCCAACACAGCAGCCATTTGTTGATGCATTTTTTCAGGTTCATCTCCTTCCACAAAGTACGGTTTCCAGCCATAACCCGTGAGCAATTGTTCCAGCTCTTCGTGTGGAATGCGGGCAAACAAGGTGGGATTTGCAATTTTATATCCATTCAAATGGAGAATGGGCAATACAGCACCATCGCTAACCGGATTTAAAAATTTATTGGAATGCCAGGCAGTTGCCAACGGTCCGGTTTCAGCTTCTCCATCGCCGATAATACAGGAAACAATTAAGTCGGGATTGTCGAACACAGCTCCAAATGAATGACTGAGCGAATAACCCAGTTCACCACCTTCGTGTATTGACCCCGGACATTCCGGCGAAACATGACTGGGAATGCCACCCGGAAATGAGAATTGCTTAAACAGTTTTTTCAGTCCGGCTTCATCCCGACTAATTTCAGGATAAATTTCACTGTAAGTACCTTCGAGATAGGTATTAGCAACTAAGGCAGGTCCACCATGTCCCGGCCCTGATATATAAATCATGTCTAAATCGTATTTTTTGATTACACGATTCAAATGCACATAAATGAAATTCTGCCCCGGCGTAGTTCCCCAATGGCCGAGTAACATGGACTTTATATCCGAAGTTTCAAGCGGTTTGCAAAGTAAGGAATTATTACAGAGATACAGCTGTCCAACCGATAAGTAATTGGCAGCACTCCAGTAAGCGTTCATCTTCCGCAAAAGTTCGGTCGACAAAGGCTTTTCATTGGTTGATGTTGTTTTCATAATTGTAGCTTTAGTATTGTTTTCGAAGTAATTATTTGAGCAAGTTTAAAACTGATTATCCACTATTTGTATAATTTTGGTTGCAATATCTTCCGGCGAAAGAACAAAATCAATATAACCGCTTGCAATGGCACTCTCAGGCATGTCGGGTTGACTGGCCGTGTCGGGTTTTTGAGCAATGGTAATGCCTCCCGCATCCTTTATACTGCTCAGAGCAGTTGCACCATCACCATCATATCCCGAAACAATCACTGCAATCAGTTTACCATCCCAGTGTTCGGCTAATGAATTTAAAAAGACTGTAATAACATCGGGCCATCCGCGTGGTTTTGAAATTGGTTTTAAACGGAATTCACCGTCAAGTACATGTAAATCGCGTTTTGAAGGAATAATAAATACATGATTTGGTTCTATATCCAGTTTTTCGGTGATAAGTTCAACCGGCATTTGGGTGTATTGTGGAAGAATTTCATGAAGCATAGTGGCTACTGTCCGCAAATGATTGACTATGACGATAGCAACACCCATATCGGCTGGTAAATGTTTCAACAAACGTATGTAAGCATCCAATCCACCGGCTGAACCACCGACACAAACGATTGGAAAACTGTTGGTAGTTGGTTTTGTTTTCATGGCAATATTTTTTATTATACTCGTTTTATAATAAACCTGTTTTTCAATTTCTGCAATAATCCATTTCCTTTTTTGTTTTCAATTTCACCAATTAGGAATCCGTAAGGTTTAAGCGAATCAATATGATCGCACACAATTTTAAACATGCCGATAAGCGGAATAGCCAGAAAAATTCCCGCAATGCCCCAGATCAATTCTCCAACTACTAAGGCTATTATCGTTGTAAATCCGTTTATTTTCACTTGCGGTCCTAAAATCAGGGGGCTCAATATCCATTCCTGAATAAGTTGTACAAGCATGTAAACGCCAATAATACTTGCTACTAAAGGCAATCCGGCTCCCTGAACAACAGCCACAAATACAGTAAGTGTGGTTCCAGTCAGATTACCAATAAAAGGAACAATTTCCAGTAATCCGCAGAGTATGGCAAAGAAAAGCGCATTCTTCACTCCTATCAGGCTAAAACCAATGCCATACATTATCCACAGGCATACAATCATTTTTGTAAGACCCAGTAAGTATTGTTGCGATACGTTTGTAATGCTCGAAAGCATTTTTTTTATTTCGGTTTGTTGAGTCGGAGAAATAAGCTTAAGGATAAAACGACTGATATGGGTACGGAAATAGAGAAACAAAAAAATATATGCCAACACTAGTATAAAATTAGCAATAATAGATGCGAGTGAACCAGCCAACGCTTGCATAACGCCAGTTATGGAAAGTTCCTCGTTACCCAGCAACTGCGACTGCTTTTTTGGAGTAATTCCAAAATTCGTAAAAATGTATCGTTGAATGTGATTGACAATTTCAACTATTTTTTCTGACAATAGAGAAAATCCGTTGGTCAATTCGTTTATTTGCCATGTAAGTAGCGCAACCAATCCGGCAATTGTTATCAACAGCACTAACAAACAGATGATAACAGCAATTGCTTTGGGAACTTTTCTATTCTCCATCGATTTACACAAGGGCATAAAAAGTGTAGCCAAAATACCTGCAACACACAAAGGAATGAGAAACCCTTTTGCAAAATACAGTCCGGCAACAACCAGAAAAAGTAGGAAAAGTGGCTGAATAACAGCTTTCGAAGAAATTGTCATAATTAGGTTGTCAGTAAAAAAATAATCGTTTAATTTAGATATTTATTCTCCATGGACTTTAATAATTTGTCATAACGAGTATGAATATCCCGACCCACGAACTCGTCATTAATCAGACTAAATTGTTTCGATATTTCCACCTGAGCCTCATCGCTAAATGCTTTGTTTGCTAATGGAAAATAATCATCTTCTTCCTTTTGGATATGACTATCTAATAACTGAACATAGTTGGCCATACAATCCGCTATTCTTTCGCCTGAAAATGAGCTTCCAAGTTTACAGTTCTCAACACAACAAGTTATTTCATCCAGATAGCCTTTCCCAATCGAATGTTCGTTTATCAATAAACCAACCGACATTTCTTTCAAAGGATGTTTAGTCAATAGGAGTGCCGGGTAAAAAACGGCTTCTTCTTTGGTTCGGTGGCACTTATCTGTATATACAGACAAAAAATCAACAATCTTCTCCACATCGTTTGTATAAAAAACTTTCTTGTTTTTAATGCTATCAGAGATAGTACTCATAACTGTGAGTATTACCCGAATAGCTTTGTGCTCGTTCATTAAATCTTCTGTTGCTTTCATAGTATTGGGTTTTTTAATGTATTGATTAAGTAAATTTGAATTATTTTTAACTAAAAAATACATGATATAACTGTATCTTCAAGTCCTTTTTTAAGTGATTTAGGGGGTGATTATATTGCTTTTTGATTGTCCCAAAACCTAAATGTTGATATTATGTTACTTCCAAATTTTTGGAGCTTACTTTTTTTTGTATAATGACACTTTCAAATTTTTGAAGCCTACTATTTTTTTGTAGAATGACACTTTCAAATTTTTGAAGCTTACTATTTTTTGTAGAATG
>JBAXMR010000165.1:0-6975 GCA_037134195.1 Paludibacter sp.
CAGCGTAAATCAGCGTTCCATTCTCTTTTCTTTTGTTTCATTTAATTTTTAGATTAGTATTTCCAAACTGCAATGCTATAAACTACCGACTCCTAAGAAACAAATGATTAATAGAACGCAGATTTTCGCGGTTTAAGCTGATCGAAGATGCCGACTTGACGGTATTTTAAACGGATAAAAAAATGCAAGCATTTTTGATTTTGCTCCTTAATCAATACCGATTTATCGGTATTTCTAATCCGTTTTTTTTATCCGTTATATCAGCGTAAATCAGCGTTCCATTCTCTTTTCTTTTGTTTCATTTAATTTTTAGATTAGTATTTCCAAACTGCAATGCTATAAACTACCGACTATAAACTATTACAGCTCGTCCCAACCTATTCCTTTGTATTTACTCAAATCATCATCTTCCTCTTCGTCGCTCCATTCTTCATCTTCCTCTTCATCCCATTCCTCAGCTTCAATCTGGTTATGACTTATTTCCATCGGACGATGAGAGAATTCAACCACTTTGTTAGATTCTTTATTTATCTCTGTCCAAATCAGATCTTTCAACTCGGAAATTCCTAATCCTGAGACTGAAGAAATAAATACCGTCTGAATATCCCGGGGAAGTTCTTTTTTAAGTTCTTCGGTCAATTCATCATCCAGCATATCGCATTTGGTAATGGCCAAAACCCGCTGCTTATCAACTAATTCAGGATTGTATTGCTTAAGTTCGTTGAGTAAAATATCAAATTCTTTGACAATATCGTCGCTGTCGGCCGGAATCATGAACAGCAAAATAGAGTTTCGCTCAATATGGCGCAGGAAACGCAATCCCAGTCCGCGACCTTCGGCAGCACCCTCTATAATTCCCGGAATATCAGCCATTACAAAAGATTTACCGTCGCGATACGAAACGATTCCGAGGTTGGGAACGAGCGTGGTAAATGGATAATCAGCAATTTCGGGTTTAGCAGCCGATACTACCGACAACAAGGTCGATTTTCCGGCATTCGGAAAGCCCACCAATCCTACATCGGCCAGTACTTTGAGTTGCAGGATAACCGTTTTTTCGATGGAAGGTTCACCCGGTTGTGCAAAACGGGGTGTCTGATTGGTTGATGTGCGGAAATGCCAGTTTCCCTGACCACCACGACCGCCCTGTACTAAAACCACTTCCTGACCATCCTCGGTAATATCACACAAGTATTCACCGGTTTCAGCATCGTAAACCACCGTTCCGCATGGCACTTCAATTACTTTGTCCTCACCCTCTTTTCCAAAGCTGCGACTCTGACTGCCGCCATCGCCATCACCGGCATGAATATGACGGGCATATTTCAGGTGAATAAGCGTCCAGTGGTTTTTGCTGCCACGCAAAATGATATGGCCACCACGTCCGCCATCACCACCATCCGGACCACCTTTCATGGTCAGTTTATCACGGTATAAATGCTTGGAACCTGCTCCACCTTTGCCCGAACGACAAAATATCTTTACGTAATCAACAAAGTTTGAACTTGCCATTTTTTATTTTAGATTTTTGACTTTAGATTTTTGATTGGAATTGGAATGGAGTTATGTTTTTAAAAACCAATCGTAAATCGTAATTCAATGCTGTTTAGTTAAGCATTAAAAAAATAAGGGGGAAATCAGGTAGTTTATTCTCTCTACTAAGGGTTAAGAATCAATATAAATCAGGGATTTAAGCCCTTAGTAGATAAAATTAAACAAGCAAAATACCCTTATTCCCTTATTTGTATCCTACTTAAATTTGAAATTCCTTATCTAAACGACATTAAATCGTAATTCTAAAATCGTAGATTTATTTATTGTTTTGAATCAATTACTTCGCAAATACGTCCGAAAATTTCTTCTATTGTACCAATTCCGTCAATTGAAGTGTATTTATCCAGACCTTTATAGAAATCGTTTACCGGTTCGGTGAGTTTATGATACACATCCAATCGTTTTTTGATGGTATCAATATTGTCATCGCTTCGTCCGGATGTTTTTCCTCTTAGTATTAAGCGATTAACCAGTTCTTCTTCATATACTTTTATATCAATCAACACCGAAATCTCTTTGTTCAGGCTATTGAACATAGTTTCAAGTGCTTCGGCCTGAGCCACTGTTCGGGGAAATCCATCCAGAATTACTCCGTTGCTTGTTTCTTCCTGATTCTCAATGTGTTTTTGTAAAATATCAATAATCATTGCATCAGGCACTAAATCTCCTTTTGAGATATAGCTATCGGCAATAATTCCCAGCTCAGTCTTTTCAGCAATTTCTTTCCGCAATAAATCGCCTGTGGATAAATGTTTTAAGCAGTATTTTTTTACAATCAAATCGCTTTGTGTCCCTTTACCGCAACCGGGTGCACCAAAAAGAATAATGTTATTCATGATTTTAAAATTATATATATTAGACTAAATATCAGATATCGTGTGAGTTATTTTATTAATCCAATCTAAACTACCGTATAAATATCTTTCAGGTTTCGACCGTAGCCATCGTAGTCCAACCCATAACCAACAATAAAATCATTTGGAATTTTCATAGCTGCATAATCCACTGTGATATCACGTTTCAGCGCATCGGGTTTCTGAAGAAAGGTAACAATTTTAATATCTTTAGCACCTTTGGCATTCAGCGATTCCAGAATACGTTCCATGGTAATGCCTGTATCCACAATATCCTCAACCACAACCACATTTCGACCCACAACGCTCTCGTTCAATCCGATAACTTCCTTCACTTTGCCGGTGGTATAAAGTCCCTCGTACGAGGATAATTTTACAAACGTGATTTCGCACGGGATGGTTACCGTTTTCATCAAATCGCCCGCAAACATAAAAGCACCATTCAGCACACAGATAAAAAGCGGATCTTTATCGGCCAGGTCACGATTAATGGCATCAGCCACGTTGCGAACCGCACGCTGAATTTCGACCTCGGGAATGGATAACGCGAATTTCTTGTCTTTAATCTGAATTATACTCATGACTGGCTGCAACTTATTGGTTTAATGAATAATGTTTGTTTTGGAGATTTGCAAAAGTACAAAAAAACATTCAATTGCGCTGAAATTGAAATGACTCGTGGTACAAAATAACAGAAAAGCCTTACAGTGTCTGTTCTGCAAAGCTTTTCTGCGATTTCTGGTGGTTTTTGATGATTCCTTGTCCTATATTCCGGCCCTATCGCTCCAAGCGAAGGAGTTGGTAATTATTCGGAGTACGCCAACTATAAATTTAAAAAAGACATTGCTAATCAGACATCCCCCTATTGTAACTTGGTTCAGATGCCGGTGTGAGGTTATAATATTTTATGTTGACTTATTCAAAGAATAAATTTACGAAAACTCCAAAATAAGTCCGGGATCTATATTTAATTCTTTGTATAAACGTTTAGCCATGCGCATGGAAACAGGGCGTTTACCTGTCATTACCTGACTAAAGGTAGATTCTTTCACATCCAATAATTCAGCAGTTTGGCGTTGTTTGATATGTCGTTTTTCCATTTCGTTTTCAATCGAAATTACCAGAGGAGATTTAAACTTTAAATGTTGAAATTTCAGGTAGTTACTTTCATAGTCTGCACACATACGACCTACACGTCCTATTTCACGAGTGTATTCGTTATCAGCTCCTTGTTCTTCTAATGAACCGTTTGCAGTTGCTTCGTTGATTAATGCATCCGTATATTCTGACACTTGTTTAAATAATTCGGTAGTGTGAATTTCTGTAATATCAATAAATTTCTTTTCCATGATTCTCTATCTTGCTGTTATATCTGTTTGGCATTTATCTTGCTGTAGTCAGCATGTGTACCTACAAATCATATTGAAAAAACTCCTCCAACAAAAATGATTACTGTAATAATCCTATATTTATTTCCTCTGATATCAAATATATATCGCTCATTTGTAACATAATCTACCGAATTGAAATCTGCTTTAATGTCGTTTAAGTTCTGCCATTCAGCCTCTTCAACAATATCAATGAATTTCTGCATAGCTTTAGCGGAATCAGCATGTTTCTTTACAAACTTGTCTAAAAGCTCTCTATTCCGTATTCTCATTTTTTCAGTTTCTCAATGTGCAAAGATACTAATAACTTCACAAAATGCAAAGTATTGGTATTTCTACTTATGTTTTAATTATTGAGGGCTTCGCTTGGAGCGAAACCCTCAATCTAAAAAAATATTATTGCCCCAAGCTACTAAAGGGGATGTGAAGAGTAAAATAAAAATAAATGCCTCTTGCTTTAGCTAACAGGAGGCATTTTTTTGTGTTATAAAGTAATTGAATTTTTATAAGAATGTCAGTCCAATCTTTCGATTCAACCCTTTTTCGAATATCCGAATCAAAGTTGATAACTGAATATTTCCTTTAGCATTTTCTATCTTTGAAATATAACTTTTCTTTGTTCCTGCCCTTACAGCCAATTCGTCTTGGGTTAAATTCGCTTGCAGTCTTGCCGATTTCAACATTTCGCTCACTATGAACATTTGAACACGTTCTTCATATTCATTACGACTATCCGTCCCTATTTTGCCGTGTTCTAATTCTATCAACTCGTCAAAATTCCTTATGTTATTATACTCAATCATTTTTTCTGTTTCATTTTAGTTTCAAAATACGCTGTCTTTAATCGCATGGCACGATCAATCTCAGTTTTTGGAGTTTTCTGTGTCTTCTTCTGGAAACCATTGAATAGTACCACCAATTGTCCCTGATCAAAACAACAGAAAATTCGGTAAATATTTGACTGATACTCAATTCGTATCTCAAACAATCCTTCGTAACCTGTCATTGGAGCTAGAAACTTTTCAGGAACTCTTTCAACTTGTTTTATTAATTCCAACACATACTTCACTTTTTCCCTGACTTTAAAATCCAAAGTCTTGTAAAATTCAATGAAGTATTCTTCATAAAATATAATATTTCTTGCCATGTTTAAAGTTATCCGCAAAGATAACAAAAGATATTTGATGTTATCTTATTAATGAACAATAATTCTTTGCTCATTTTACAAACTTATCCGTTTGAATAGAGTATTTTTTGTTATAAATTGAATAGCAGATAATAAATTCATATAATCTCCCTTCTCCTCAAGGAGAGTTGTCAGGGGTGAGGTAAGAGCTTATATCACCACCTTCTCACTCACCACCCCGTTGTTTACTAACCCTTTTACCACATAAATACCTCGTGGTAACGACTGTACCGGCAGCGACTCACCGCTCGAAACTACTCCGCTTTTTACCAACATTCCATTCATATTGTATACCGATACCTGCACGGGTGCATCCGAGCCTTGTATTTGTATTGCTCCGGTAGCGGAGTTGTAGGTGATTTTAGCTGTAGTATTTACAGGATTATTTACTGCTGAAGCATCAAACTCTACGATATTGATAAATTCATTCCAATAAGCAGCAGTTTTATACGCGCTTTGTGAACCTTTGGGTACATACAATGTGCAGGTGGTTTTGTTTACATTAGCGAAAACATAATAAGTATTGCTTAAATTTACCGGCACAGTAGCATACGAATAAATGATTCTCAAACCTGTGCAATTATAAAAAGCTTCATTACCAATGGAAGTAACAGAGGACGGAATGTTAATACTCGTCAAACCTGTACAATAAAAAAAAGCAAAACTTCCAATGCCAGTAACGGAGGATGGTATAGTAATACTTGTTAAACCACTACAATATTCAAAAGCAGCATCATTAATGGAGGTAACGGATGTAGGAATAATAATGCTCGTCAACCCTGTACAATCTTGAAAAGCATTCGCGGGGATAGTCTTTACATTATTGCCAATAATCACACTGGAAAGCTTGGTACAACCGAAAAAACTAGGATATTGTGACGAGCCCATATTGGTACAATTGATTGCATTATAATTCACAGTAGTTAAACTCGTACAACCGTTAAAAGCACATTCTCCTATTGAAGTAATGGCTGAAGGAATAATAATGCTCGTTAAACCACTACAATTATAAAAAGTATAATCTCCAATGGAAGTAACGGAAGAAGGAATAGTAATGTTCGTTAAACCCGTACAACCTTCAAATGCACGCCCTGAAATACTTGTTGTCCCTTCAGCCAAACTAATACTTGTACCCGATGGCATGGTTCCTTTGTAGCAATATGCTACTTTCCCTACATAAATTAAACCATTAGACTGATTTTTTAACCATGCAGTATTGTAAAAAGCAGAAGTTCCAATGTAAGTAATGGAAGAAGGTATTATTATGCTCGTTAAACCCGTGCAATCACTAAAAGCAAAATCGGGTATAGTTTGTACATTATCACCAATAATCACATTAGCAAGACTAGTACAGCCAGAAAAATTACCATACTTGCAATTGATTGCATTATAATTAATGCTCGTTAAACCCGTGCAATATAAAAAAGCAGCACCAATGGAAGTAACTGTGGAAGGAATGGTAATACTCGTTAATCCCGTACAATCTGTAAATGCAGCTTCACCAATAGAAGTAACGGAGGAAGGAATATTGAAATTACCCGTTTTTGAGGTGGGGCATTGGATCAAGGTGGTCATTGTTTTGTTATAGAGCAAGCCGTCCTGAGATGCATATTTTGTATTATTGGAATCGACATTTATTAACGCTGTGCAATACCTAAAAGCATGATCTCCAATGGAAGAAACAGAGGAAGGAATAGTTATATTTGCTAAACTTAGACAATTAGAAAAAGCAGAATTCCCAATGGATGTAACTGAGGAAGGAATATTGAAATTACCCGTTTTTGAGATGGGGCATTGAATCAATGTGGTCATTTTTTTGTTATAGAGCAAGCCATCCTGAGATGCATAATTTGGATTGTTGCCATCAACAGTTATTAAACCTGAGCAACCATTTAAAGCACCATCTCCAATAGAAGTAACGGAAGAGGGAATAGTAATACTTAGGGCTTGTGAAAATATAATCTGAACATTTATCAATTCATTGCCTCTTAGA
>JBAXMR010000166.1:0-6849 GCA_037134195.1 Paludibacter sp.
CAGATTGACTTTGTATTTTGCAATTGCTTCCTGTCTCAATCGCAAGGTATCAGCATTAAAACTTGGTTTTGAAGCATACAGCCCGCGTTGAACATCATTCATCCCAATCATTATCACCACCTGCGTTGGTTTATGAATGAGAATATCATCGTCCATTCGGTTCAGAATGCCCTGAGTTACATCTCCGGCAACACCACAATTAAAGAAACTGACTTGCTGATTCGGAAAGCGGGTCATTTGAAATAGGGAAATATTGTGGTGAAACTCTCCACTGTGCGTGATGCTGTTTCCTACAAAACAAACTCTGTCTCCGTCTTTAAAGAAAGGGGTTTCTTGTGCTGATAGATAACTAACTATGAAAGAGAATAATAAGAATGCTATTTGCTTTTTCATTGAAAAAAATTATTTGTTGATTTTCACGTCTTTCACCTGACTTCCCGAACAGCCAGTTAAATCCATCGGCAAACCGTTAATTGCTGTGAGTTTCAGGTTTTCCAACACAAAATCTGAACAATTACTGAATTGCAACAAGACAGAGGGTTTGCCATCAATACCCACGCCGGGCAAGAGAATGTCGAACGCACTGGAATTGCCGTTGATGGTACCACCACCTTTTATGCTGAAATTTTTTGCATCACGGGCACAAATCAACCCGCTGAATTTTCCATCAACAGCCTTATAATCATTCGGATAAGGTGAACCAAACAAAACTGTGGCAGTGTCCAATTGCAGGGTTACATTATCTTTCAGCATTATCGCCCCAATGGTATATCTTCCTGCACCAAAGAGAACTGTGCCACCTCCTTTTTTTGCACAAAAATCAATGGCTTTCTGAACATAACCGGTCATCATACGCGATTCGTTAGCCAGCCAGCGTAAATCATTTGCCGGCGTTCCGGCGGGAGCAATCAGCTTCCGGTAAGGCAGGTAGTTTGAAGGCAAAATTGTTTTCGGATTGTCCACATGACCAGATTTTCGACAGCCGGGACCGGGTTTTCCATCGCCTAAATCAGCTGCTTCCGATTGTGCCAGTTTTTCCAGTCTTGCTACAATTTCAGGGTTCTGAGCTGCCACATTATTTTTTTCGCTTTGGTCTGTATTAAGGTTGTACAGCTCTGGTGTTTTCAGAAAATGACCATCTTCTTCTTTGCGAATCAGTTTCCAGTCTCCTTCACGAATTGCCGCCAAATCATCATTCAGGTAATAATCAAAAAAAGTGCGTGGTGCTTTGGCATTGGGTACGTCCGATAGTTGTGGCCACAGGTTTACTCCATCAATTTTGCGGTCGGTGGGCAGTTTTCCGCCAGCCAGCGTTACCAGCGTGGGCAAAATATCCATGTTTGAAGTAATGGCATCGCAACTTGTACCGGCCTTGATTCTTCCCGGCCACCAGGCAATGGTGGGTACACGCAGTCCACCTTCGTAGACGGTATGTTTAACCCCACGGAACGGTAAATTACTACCGCCTTTCTGACTGCGACCCTGCATAGGGAAAGGCGAACCATTATCGGAAGTAAAAATAACCATCGTATTTTTGTCCAGACCTTCTTTCTTCAAGGCATTCATTACTTCGCCCACGCTCCAGTCCATTTCTTCATCCCAATCGGCCAGTTCGCCGTTACCGGTACGTCCACTGAATTTTTTGGATGGGTGGAAAGGCACGTGCACCGCATTGTGAGCCAGATACAAAAAGAACGGACGGTTTTTATTTTCGTGAATAAACTGAACAGATTCTTTGGTATAATCTTCAATCAGAGCTTCCTGATCTTCGGTTTTTACGCGTTTCAACACTTTGTCATTGCGGAGCAAAGGCAATGGTGGCATAGGTTCATTCTGACGGGGGTCGGACGTTGCTTCGTATTGCGATTTTCCACCTTCCTCACGCGGACTCATATCGTTGGAATAGGGCAAACCAAAATAATAATCAAATCCGTTGCGGTTGGGCATAAATTCAGGAGCATCACCCAGGTGCCACTTACCAATACAAGCTGTTTTATAACCCTGAGTTTTGAGCAATTCAGCCACTGTAAGTTCGTTCGGATTAATTCCGTTTTGGTCGGCAGGCATAAAAACACCCTCGGGCATACCGGCACGAATCGGATAACTACCGGTCATCAGAGCCATACGCGAAGGGGAGCTTATCGGACAAGCGTAAAAACTGGTCAACTTCATACCCTCGGCAGCCATTTTATCTAAATTAGGCGTTTTTTGCGTGCTTGCACCAAATGGTCCAATATCACCATAACCCATATCGTCAATCAAAATAACCACGAAATTCGGTTTGCTGTTTTTGGCTTCAGCCTGATTCATCAAAGCACTTGCAGCTATGCACAAGGGTGTGAGAGCAGTAGTGCGGGAAAATTTAATTCTCATATCGGGAAGTTTATTTGTTTTTTATTTCAATGCTATACGAAAAATCGAAAGTTTCATTAACATTCAAGTAAACCACTCCGGGTTTATTTTCAAAGGTATAATCTGCATTTTGCCAGTCGTTTATACCAAACCAGGGTTCGATACAAACAAACCTGGCACCCGGTTTTGCCCAGATTCCCAGATAAGGCGCACCCAAAAAGCTGACTTTAATGTGTGAATATTCGGTTTTTAGTATGACCGATTTTGATTTCAGTCCTTCCAGCATCAGTGCATCCTTTTTAAAGGTATCCGACTTTATAATCAGCTGATTTGTATCGTCTAACAGCATTTCCTTTTTAAAAAGATAACAGTCTGAATTCATTAAAAATATTTCGACAGTTTCATTCTCCTCAAATTCAAGCACATCTCCCATTGTGCAATTAAAACCCGGATGCGCACCAATGGAGAAATAGATTTTCTTTCGGTCGGTATTCTTAACCGAAAATGAAACAATCACAATATTTTCAAAAAGTGAGTACGAAACCGTCAGTTCAAACTTATAGGGATAAATACGAGCCGTTTCTTCATTATCAGTCAGTAAAAGTACAAGACTATTTTCAGTTTGAGAAATGACAGCAAAAGTGCTTTTGCGCGCAAATCCATGCTTGGGCAAAACGAACTCACCTTCTTCTGTTTTCAGTTTGTCATCCACCAAGCGACCCACAATCGGGAAAAGCAGTGGTGAGCGACCTCCCCAAACCGTTGCATCGCCCTGCCACAGGTACTCACGCTGAGTTTCACAGCTTTTTATACTTTGCATTTCAGCTCCAAAGTCTGAAACTGTGAGTTGAAGAAAGTCGTTTTTGAATAGAATAGTTCATACTTATGTTTCTAAATTTTCAAAAGCTTCAGGCTGTGTTTATTTCCCCAATAACTTTCTCAAATCAATTTTTTGAAAAACCAGTTGTGCTCCACTTCCTTCGTATAATATACCAATACTATTTTCATCAATCGAAGTAATACAGGAATACCCGGCGCTGTTCCATTCATCCAACAGTATCCAGTATTTTTCAGGCCATGTGTTCCCTTCATCAAAGCTAACTTTAATAGTTAAATGATTTCTTTCCGATTTGGAATTCGGATTTGAAAATAGAAGTATTGATTTTGACACTCCATTTAAAGTATAATTGTGTTTATGAATGCAAGCCATGCAAACCGGTTCGTTCAATACTGAACGACTTGTAGGGTGAGTTTTCCAGCTTCTACCCAAATTGGAAGTGACTGCAACGGCTCTTCCATTGTCATCTCCCATTTTTTTCCAATTTGAATTTGCCCTCATATTCAGCATAATCTTACCATCGTTTAATTCTACTGCCATACATTCTGTTGTGCTACCATCGTCAGCAGGAGAAGAAGTCTTCCAGGTCAATCCACTGTTTGTACTATAGGTAATATTAGAAAATGGTTTTCCATCCTCATCTCTGCCTTGTGTTGGGAAAAGAAGTGTGCCATTTTTTAGTGAAATGCCATGCCCCGGAGCCGGTGCCCAAAGCCACCATGCTTCTCTTTTACACATTTTGGTCAGATTTACCGGCTCGCTCCATGTTAGTCCGTCATCTGTACTTTTTACGATTAAAAATTGACTGGTTTGTTTGACATCAAATCCCGGTTGCGAACCTTTATTTCGCCATTGGTGATTCCAAACAGTACTTGTATCGGTTAGTCCGTTTTTCCATTGTCCATTTTCATCAAGCACTCCGTGCATCCATAATCCCGCTACATAAATGGCTCCTGTATTATCATCACTTAAAATACAGGCATCCGAAACACCGTTGTATTTTTCAGGTAAACCGCCCCAGGTTTTCATATCCAGAACAATTTGCATCGGTTGCCAGGTATTTCCGCCATCGGTACTTCTGCTTAAACCAATATTGATATTTCCCTGCAAATCAGCGCCTTTGTCTCTTCTGACATCATACACTGCAAGTAATGTTTTGTTTTTTGAGGTTGTAAGACCCGGAATTCGATAGGTATGAACATTATCATCGTTGTGTTGTCTTAATGCTATTCCGAATTTTTGACGGATATTTTTTGGTTCAGGAAGTGGTGTCAAACTAATGTCGTTGATCACAGCAGCAGTACAAGAAACATCTGCTTCGTTCAATAAATCAGCGCCAGTATTAAGCTCAACAATAAGCCAGAAGTAATTCGCCCCCTGATTAAGCTGTTGAACACCTGAAAATTCAATATTTTCTGTAATAGTTTGTACTGTTCCAAAGAGCTTTGCTACATACAAATTTAAATAACCGTTAGTAGTCGTATCAGATTTACAGTTATATAACTTCAACTGTTTAATGTCATTCAATGAAGTAGTTCCACTTAAATTGAATTTAAAACTGCTAACAGTTGCAGGTTTTGTCCCGTTTACATTTATTTTTAATCTCAACAACCGATTTTCGGTTTTTCCTTTCAAAACCGGCACCTGATATTGTTCCTGACTAATAGTAATATTATCCGGATTTTGTGCAAAACTGAAGTTTGTAAAAAAACAAACTAAAAAAAGTACTATTACCAATTTTAAAGGGTTCATATTGTATTAAATATTAAAAGATTTTTGTTGTTATGATTGAATGCTTTGGTTGAAATTCAAAATCCATTATACATTATGGTTCCATATTCTTTACCGGCTCCCTCAGCAACCATTCAATCAATTCCCGACTCAAAGTTGCCTGTTTTTCTTTGTATTTCGGGTTGTCAATCAGGTTGTGCATTTCGTAAGGGTCGTTTTTAAGGTCATACAATTCATTCACAAAACCGGTATTGAACACATATTTCCAGTTATCGCGCCGAATCATCATCGATCGTCCTTTGGTGGTATAGTCGATAAACCAGAACATTCCTTCTTCTTTTTCGCGTTTTTTGCGCACTTCCTCAAAGGTTTTTCGGTCCATCTCCGGTGGTGGTGTTTTGGCATCGCCTACTTCCGCAAAAATTACATCGCGGTGTTCCGTTTTCTCTCCGTTCAGTACTTTCATAAACGATTTCCCCTGCACATTTCGGGGATAAGAATAACCCAGATAATCAAACAAAGTGGGGAAAACATCGATATTGCTCACCTGTGCTTTCAGGTGTTTATGGTCTGTCATGCCCGGTATTTTCACTATCATCGGCACACGAATGAGTGTTTCCTGAAATCCACCGGTCTTGGCTACAATGCCGTAATTACCACCCCAATCGCCATGGTCGGACATAAAAACAACTATGGTATTTTTATCGAGTCCCAATTCTTTTAATTTATCTAAAAACATACCAATGGCATAATCTACAAAGGTTATCTGACCGTAATAGGTAGCTATCACGCGACGGCGTTCGGCATCGGTATAATTATTAGTTCCCACTGCCTGCGTCTGCACAAAATGTTTAAACGGAGCACCTTTCCAGTCAAATTCAGGATGAGCCATGATCACATCTTTCGGATTATACATTGAATTATAAGGTTCCGGCACAACCGTTGGCCAATGCGGATCGGCAAACGAGAAATAGAGCATAAAGGGTTTTTCCATGTTTTGCTCCAGAAACCGGATGCCATCTTCGGCAATCCGATACGTTGGGCATTGCTCTTGCGGAAAAGGCATTGGACCTGTTACAAGCCCTTCCAACAGCATTTTCGATTTTTCAAAACCCGGACGTGGATCTTTTCTCAAATATGCATTTACTTTTTTATCTGCTTCCGTTATCGTTCCATGTATTCTTCCAAAATGCCCGGTTTCCTCCCAGTAATCGAAATTTTTGGCTAAGTAAGCATCATCAAAACAATGATTTTTCCCTGCGATTCCAATGGTATACCCTTTCGCTTTCAGTGGCTCAACAAATGTCCATTCGTTCTCTTTTAATTGATTGTCATTAAAAACTTTACCGGTTCGATGAACGTACTTTCCTGTAAAAATGCTGGTACGACTGGGAACACTGATTGGACTCACACAGTATGCGTTTTCAAACGCTTTACCTTCTTCTGCAAGTTTATCCAAATTAGGAGTTTTGATAATGGGATGCCCCATATAACCTGCAAAATCATAGCGGTGTTGGTCATCCATAATAATGACCACGTTCATTGGTTTTTGTGCTTGTGCAAAAAGTGGTATTGCCGACAAAAGAAAAAGCCCCCCAACCCCCGAAGGGGGAGTAATAAAAGAATGATTACGTTTTGTAAAAAAATGATTTCTGTTTAATAAATCGCTCATTTCCATTGTATTTTACTGCTTCAAAAGTCCCCTTTCGGGGGAACCAACGGTCATTGACCGAAGGGAAATAATTAGGGGGCTTTCGTTGTAAAGCTCCAAAAATCGCCTTTCATCACCGAACCATCTTCCATAACAGCGTCCACCCGCCAGAAATATTTTTGTCCGGCAACCAATTTTGGCAAAGTAAACACATTTTTCTCTCCACTGAAACTAACTGATGTCAATAATTTTTCTTTGTCTGTTCCGAAATAAAGTT
>JBAXMR010000167.1:0-6810 GCA_037134195.1 Paludibacter sp.
TCAGCTTAAACCGCGAAAATCAGCGTTCTATTAATCATTTGTTTCTTAGGAGTTTTTAGTTAGTAGTTTATAGTTAATAGTCCCGATTCTCGGGATGTAACAAGCTCCATAAGCAGTTAGTCACAACTAAACAACTAAACAACCTTTTAAACTTTTCAAACTTTTCAAACATTACAAACTTCTCTAAATGATACAACGTATTCAAACGCTTTATTTACTTGCAATTGTCATTTTGTCCGGTTTTGTGATATTTTCACCGCTGGCTGACTTGGTAAATAACGTTGATAAATTAATTTATTTAATTGATTTCAAAGGTGTTTTATTGTTGAAGCCTACAGGAAATACAGTTGAATCAACTATCTGGGGATTGACAACTATCTCGATGATTGTACCAATAATGGCTCTGATTGCTATTTTTTCTTATAAGAACCGCACAAAACAAATTCGCCTTTGTGTGATTAATATGGTATTCATGCTGGCTTATTATGGTTTTCTGGCTTTTGAAATTTGGACTGCTTGCAGCCGTCTACATACCGACTGGCATTTGCGGATTCCAACCGTTTTACCTTTGGTAAATTTGATTCTGAGTTATTTAGCTATCGGTGCTATTGGGAAAGATGAAAAGTTGGTAAAATCGCTGGACAGATTGCGATAAATGTCTCTACAACTAATTATTAAACGCCTTTTAACTGAAGGCGTTTTTTTTGAACAGCTTCAAGGCCTCACCCAAAACTTAGAAGGCCTCACCCAGAAGCTTGAAGTTCTCACCCAGTGACTTTAAGCTCTCACCTAGAAGATAGAAGGTTTCACCCAGAAGTTTGAAACTCTCACCTAGAACCATAAAGCTCTCACCTAACAGTTAGAAGACTTCACCCAGAATCTTTAAGCTCTCACCCAGAATCTTGAAACTCTCACCTAGAATCTTGAAACTCTCACCTAGAATCTTGAAGCTCTCACCTAGCACCTTGAAGGCTTCACCTGAAAATAAAATATTACATTATTTGAACTATCCTTAAATTTGATATTTCTTATCTAAACGACATTGAATTTGTCTTGTAAATTTGTTTTAGTATTTATGCACTAAAAGTAACTTGTTTTATTTTAATTGATAACTGTTATTTTGGTAAATTATATTTTAATGATAAATATTTTCAAAAATCAATAGAATAATTTAGAAATCACTCAGAAATGATTGGTCAACCAAAATTCTTTCAGTAGTTTTGCATTGGAAATAAAACGTACAATCATTATTACCATGAAACACTCACTCAAAAAACTTTTCACACTTTTCATTTTATCTATTTCTATTCATACTTTTGCAATAAGTCTGAACTCTTTCACCCGTGCAGGTGCTTATCAAACCAATGGTAGTTATTGTTGGACATACACTGGAAAAGTTACATCAGCAGCTCAAAAGGCTGAGAATTACACTGTAAAACTGAGTACACCCACCGATTTTCCATTTGAAGTGATTGAATTGCCGGCAACATTGAGTGCTGATACCTTGACGCTTGCTACTTTGGTGATTAAAATTAGCGTTCCTGCTGACTATATTACTGAACCTGCAAATCTGAAGCCATATAAGCTCAAAATCACTCTGAAAGGCGATAATGAGAAATCCTTGTCTTTTACATTTTTTACTTCATGCCCATTGCCGGAGCATCCGCGCTTGTTTATTAGGAAAAATGAACTGGCAGAACTGAAACGTCATTTCACTCATCCTGATTTTAATGACATCCGCAAATACTTTAATGAACAGAAAAACTATACAACTGATGGTATCGTAAGTTCCAACCAACCCGATGAACGTATCCGTCAGAAAATGGAAGCACTCTCGCTGGAATATCTGATGGACACCGTTCACAACAAGAATTCGGGTAGGGAAGCCATTAAACTGGCTATTAATTACATGAATTCATATTCGACCAACCGAGTTGTAAAAGCTGTTTCGTACGAAGAAAATACGAATACGTATGAAGCAATTTTGGGTGGTTCAATTGTGTACGACTGGTGCTATGGGTTGCTTACCGACAAGGAAAAAACAGAACTTTTCAGCGGGTTAAAAAAAGTTTGTATGCTGGGTGAATATGGTTTGCCGGGAACAGGAAAAGTACAATATCTGGCAGGTCATTACGGTGAATGTGCTCCTACAGCGTATATGGCTATTGGTATTGCAACCTATGATGAAGACCCATCGTTTTTCGATTTTGAGTATGATGAACAAGTAAATAAATTTGCTCCTTCACGCAACCCTATGTACAAAGCCGGCACACATCATCAGGGTGCACAATACATTCACGTGCGCTTTACACATGAACTGCTTCAACATTTTATGCTGAATAAACTCGGGCTGAGTCCGTATGATAAAGACATTTATAAAGCCGTTTACCGTGCTATTTACGGCACTATTCCACAGAAAAAAGACATGGACGGTATGCCTGAAGGTGATGGTCACAAACATTTGGAAATGGGCTACAGTCAACTGTATTACCTGGCTGCCAATCTCTCCAAAGACCCTGTGCTTCAAACCGTATCGAAAGACAATCTGATGGCTACCAAACACCAGAGCGCACGTTTGTTTGTGTACCACAATCCCGATATTCAACCGAAACCGATGGACAGCCTGTGTCTGAGTCGTTTTTTTCCTTCACCATCCGGCATTATGATTGCCCGCACCAAATGGGATATGGATGCCACGGATTTTTCGTCGAATGTTATGTTGGTGCTGATGAATATGAAGGAGTACAACGCCCAGAACCACACTCACATGGATGGCGGTCATTTCGACATGTATTACAAAGGTCATATGGCACTCGATGCGGGCATTTATCAGGGTAAGGATGCCCAAAATGGCTGGGCAAAGCTGAATTACACCAACTATTTTGCACGCACGGTGGCACATAACTCACTCCTGATTTACGACCCTAACGAACCACTGCCCGGCGGATGGGATAAAAAGCAAAAAGTAATGGCACGCGATGGTGGACAGTTTTTCTTTGGTGACCATGCCTGGGATACCAGTGCAGATATGTTTAAAGCAGGCAAATCTGCAACCATTCTGGCCGAAGAAATCTCAGCCGGATTACAACCCGACTACAGCTATTTTAAAGGCGACCTGACCAATTCGTATAATGTGCCGAAGTTCATTGGGGTGTATCCGCCCAAAGCCGAATTGCTACATCGCAGCTTCGTGTTTCTGAATCATAAATCGAACGACATACCCGGAACGTTGATAGTATTGGACAAGATAATATCAACCAACGCAGCATTTAAGAAAACATGGCTGCTACACACGCAAAATGAACCCGAAATAAACGGAAACAAAATAACGGCAGTAAATATTAATGACGGACGCGATGGCAAACTAATAAACAACGTACTACTACCCGAACTCAGCAATGCCAACATTCAGAAAATAGGTGGACCAGGGAAGGAATACTGGTGCGATAGTCAAAACTGGGGCAGCATAACGCAGGAAGATGCAGGTTGCTGGCGCATTGAACTTTCTCCACGTGCTAATGCATTGGCGGATAATTTTCTAAACGTGCTACAGGCTATGGATGCTGGTTATTCACCTTCAAAGCAGATTATTACTTCTACTTACTCCGACAATAAAGAATATGCTGTTATTACAGTAAAAGATCGGATTGTGGCGGAACAACTTGCGCTGGGTGTGAACGAACAATCCGTTTCCTTTAATGCCGGAAATGTCAAAACAACTTACAAAGTTCTGATTACCGATTTGAAAACAGGAAACTGGAAAATTACTTCTCCTAACGGTATTAAACACCTGTCTGTATCAGATGCTTCAGGTACGCTGTATTTCCAAAGTGAGGGTGGTAAGTTTATGGTGGAGAAGGAGTAAAGCGTATTTAGTCGGAATATATTTGCTCGAACATGATAAGTCAATCAGAATACAAAATAATGAAAAAACAACTAAAAGTTATTTAGAAAAAGGTCTGAATTTTATTTCATCAGTGTTTTTATATGCTGAATTTCAATCCGGAATATCCAACATAAAAGTTTAAAAAATGGTACGATATATCAAACCCATTAAAAGCAAAAAGAAATATCACTCAAGAATTACATGAATGGTATATAGATGTTAATCGTAATGAATTTGATGAATTAAAGGCAGTCGTGAGAATGATAAGAAAGCACGAAAATGAAATAATAAACTTCTTCGAATGTCAACAAACTAATGCAAAAGCTGAAAGATTGAAAGGGAAAATAAACAGATTTATTTCTAATAATTACGGGATTAAAGACAAAGACATAGTACAATACAGAATCGTAAATTTTTTATCATAGTGCCTCAAAAAAAGAAATATCCCTTGAAAAAGGTGCAATAAGACATATTTTTATTACTTTTACGGGCTTAAAAATAATAGTTTATACAATGAATAAAATTCTCAGTAAAGAGTATTTCTCTACTAATGTCGTAAAATTTGAAGTGGAAGCTCCATTGATTGCCAAAGCCCGTAAAGCCGGCCACTTTGTTATCTTAAAAATAGGTGCAAAAGGCGAACGTATTCCGCTTACTATTGCCGATGCTGATTTGCAAAAAGGCACTATCACGCTTGTTGTACAGAAAATGGGCGTATCGTCATCAAAATTGTGTGCGCTCGAAGCGGGTGATTACATTACCGATATGGTTGGTCCGTTAGGTAGAGCAACGCATATTGAGAAATTCGGAACGGTAATTTGCGCTTGTGGTGGAGTTGGAACTGCACCAATGATGCCGATTGTGGCTGCTCTGAAACAAGCAGGCAATCGTGTTATAACTGTTTTGGCAGCACGTAACAAGGATTTGATTATCCTGGAAGAACAAATGCGCAATTTATCGGACGAAGTAATTGTAATGACCGACGATGGTTCATATGGAACACAAGGCTTGGTTACAAACGGTGTTGAATCAGTGATTAACCGCGAAAAGGTTGACTTGTGTGTAACTATTGGTCCGGCTATTATGATGAAATTTGTCAGCATACTGACTAAAAAATATGAAGTACCAACTCTGGCTTCGCTCAATACCATTATGGTGGACGGAACCGGTATGTGTGGTGCCTGTCGTGTAAGTGTTGGCGGAAAAACAAAGTTTGTATGTGTTGACGGCCCTGAGTTTGATGCTCATCTGGTTGACTTTGACGAAATGCTAATGCGTCTGGGCGGATACCGTGACATTGAACGAGAAGAAATGGAACAATTTCAGGCATCAAAATAATTCCACTATAAATCAAAAAAATAATAACTAAATAAAAAACTCCTTTTTCATTTTTAAGAATTGGAGTAAAAAAAAATATGAACTTAACCGAAGAAAGAGCTGAACAATGGCGTGCTGATTTACGCGGAGCCATGAAAGCCAAAGAACGTACCGACATTCCCCGTGTTCACATGCCAGAGTTGGATGCTGAATACCGTAGCCACAACCGTGTGGAAGAAGTAAACCTTGGATTGACTGCTGAAATGGCTATTCAGGAGGCAAAACGCTGTCTGGACTGCGCCAACCCAACTTGTATGGAAGGCTGTCCGGTAGGAATCTATATTCCGAAATTTATAAAAAATATTGAGCGTGGTGAATTTTTAGAAGCTGCGAAAACATTGAAAGAAACTTCGGCCTTGCCTGCGGTTTGTGGACGAGTTTGTCCACAGGAAAAACAATGTGAAGAACGTTGTATTCACCTGAAAATGAAAAAGGAATCGGTTGCAATCGGTCATTTAGAACGTTTTGCTGCTGATTACGAACGTGAAAGTGGGAATATTTCTGTTCCCGAAACTGCTCCTGCCAACAACATAAAGATTGCAGCTGTTGGTTCGGGCCCTGCCGGGCTCGCATTTGCCGGCGATATGGCAAAACTGGGTTACGAAGTAGTGGTTTTTGAAGCTTTACACGAAATTGGCGGTGTGTTGAAATATGGTATTCCTGAATTCCGTTTGCCCAACGAAATTGTGGATGTTGAAATTCAGAATCTTCAGGCAATGGGTGTACATTTTGTAACGAACTGCGTGGTGGGTAAGACTATTTCGATAAAAGACCTGGAAGATGATGGTTACAAAGGCATTTTTGTTGCCAGTGGTGCCGGACTACCCCGATTTATGAATATTAAAGGTGAAAATCTGGTGGGTGTAATGTCGTCCAACGAATACCTGACACGTGTAAACCTGATGGATGCAGCTAGCGAAGATTCTGATACTCCGGTTTTCAAAGGCAAGAAAGTAGCTATTATTGGTGGTGGAAATACGGCTATGGATTCGGTTCGTACGGCTCGCCGACTGGGAGCTGAGCGCGCAATGATTGTTTATCGCCGTTCCGAAAGTGAAATGCCTGCCCGCCTGGAAGAAGTGAAACATGCTAAAGAAGAAGGAATTGAATTCTGGACACTGCATAATCCGATTGAATACATTGGCAACGAACAAGGACGTGTAACCCACATGTTGCTTCAGGTAATGACCTTGGGCGAACCCGATGAATCAGGTCGTCGCTCACCGGTTGAAATTTCGGGAAAAACAGAACTTGTAGAAGTTGACGAAGTGGTGGTAAGTGTAGGTGTTTCGCCGAATCCGCTTATTCCACAGTCGGTTCAGGGACTCGAAGTTACCAAATGGGGAACGGTGGTGGTAAACAACGATACCATGCAATCAGCTGTGCCAATTATCTTTGCAGGTGGCGATATTGTTCGTGGTGGTGCAACGGTTATACTCGCTATGGGTGACGGTCGCCGCGCTGCTAAGGCCATGGACGAATGGATAAAGAAATAGTTCTTAGTTTATAGCATTACAGATTGGGAATTCCAATCTAAAAATAAAATG